>JBBRGA010000087.1:0-14791 GCA_038241115.1 Burkholderiales bacterium
CGAACCACAACGGCTGACACCGCTGCGACGCTCGCACCAATGCGTGTTCGGTCATCTAGGCGCTGCCGTTCACCTTGTAGCGCAAGATCGTTTCTCCGCGAACAACGGGCGCCGCCAGGCGCTTGGGATGCTCCTAGGCGCGCGATATATCTTGCGGTGAGGTCAGAGCAGGACTTCGATACGCAATGCGTACGCTGTCCTGAGGTATCGAAGGGTCAGCCCGAACGGGTTTAGGTTTGTGTTCGTATGTTCATGAACACAGTTGTCCCAACTACTTCGCCGCAGCTTCTTTCGCGCCAAAGCTGTTGCCTGTCGCGAACCACCAAGCCTCCCAGCTGTAAACCACCAGCGCCGTCCAGATCAAGCCAAAGCCAATGGCGCGCGTGCTGGAAAACGGTTCCTTGAACAGCCACAGTCCCAGCACAAACTGAATGCTGGGGCCGAGGTACTGAAGCAGCCCCAGTGTGCTCATGCTGATGCGCCGCGCACCGGCTGCAAACAGGAGCAGCGGTATGGCGGTGATCGGGCCAATGCCGATGAGCATGGCGTTGGAAAGCGGGCTGGTGGTGGGGAAGCTGCCCACGCCTTTGGACAAACCCCAAACGGCCAGCCCCACAGCCAGCGGCGTCAGCAACATCGTCTCTAACGTGAGACCTTCCAAAGGGCCGAGCGGCGCGGTTTTGCGCATCAGCCCGTAACCGCCGAAAGTGCAAGCCAGCACCAGCGCAATCCAGGGAAATCGCCCGCCCTGCAGCGCCAGCCACAGCACCCCCGTAGCCGCCAACGCCAGTGCCGCCAACTGCGCCCTGCGCAGCCGCTCGTGCAGCACGGTGTAACCCAGCAAAACATTCACCAACGGCGTGATGAAGTAGCCCAAGCTGGCTTCAATCACGTGGCCATTCGTCACCGACCAGATGTAGGTCAGCCAGTTGACAGACAACAGCGTGGCGCTGATCGCGCTGACACCCACCAGGCGCGGCTGGCTGCGCGCCTGCTTCAACCAGTCCCACTGCCGCCGCAGCGCCAACACGCCCAGCAAAAACAGCAGCGACCACAGCACCCGGTGCACCAACACCTCCAGCGGCGCAATGTCTGACAGCAGTTTGAAATACAGCGGAAACAAGCCCCAAATCACGTAAGCCAGGGCGGCGCTGAGGATGCCTTTGTTCATGGAAGATGGGGACGGGCCTTGCGGACGCGCGAATGCTGGAAACAGATTGTCTAGCAGCCCTGCGCGCGACGCAGCCACGCCAGCGACACCTGCCGACCCCGCACATTCACACATTCACTTTCAGCTTGTGGTGCAGAGTTCACACAAACACCCCCAAGGTGTGGGGGAGTCGTCATTTGATGCGATCAATTGTCATGAAGTGCTGTGCAGAATGTCTTTACAACAGCCGATAACCACGTATCGCGTGCGTTGTTTCAGTCAAGCAGTCAGTTGATCAATGAATCAGCCGTTCAGCCCGCCGCACAGTCCATTTTTCAAGGAGCAGCCATGACAAACACCATCAATGTCGGAGCACGGTCTTTGTTCGTCACCGTCACCGCCTGGGCGTTCATCGCGCTGGGTCTGATTGCGGCTGCGTCGGCGCTGGTGCAAAACGCCACGACGGCCAGTTTGCTGCCGGGATTGACGGTGGCAGGCGCGGTGCAACCGCTGCCTTTACTGTCAGGGGCCTTGACGGGATTCTTAGTGGGCTATTTGCCCTGGGTGCTGGGCGCAGGGTTGGTCATGTCCTTGGCCACCACTGCTTCGGCCATTGGCCTGCTTTTGCGCCTGAACTGGGCACGCCGCGTTTTCATTGGCATGCTGGTGGTGGCCATTGCTGCCAATTTGCTGGGCCTGTGGTTGCAGCAAGAAGTGGTGCAGTCTGTGGTGGCCAACACCTTGAGCAGTGCGCCGGTACCGGCCCGTTTGCTGGGCGTGTTTGGCGGCTTCGTCACCGCCGCACGCGTGATGGCGGTGCTGATGACGCTCGCCACCTGCGGCGCGCTGGCGCTCATCATTCGGTCGCTGATGACGCCCACGGTGCGCCAAGAATTTGCTTGAATTTGGGTTGAACCTAGCGTTCCTGATGACGAATCTGGAAATGGCGCAAACAACGCATCAGCCCGCTTTGACAACAGCTGTGAAGTCTGACCATTGCTCAATGCGGAAGGCGCGAATGTCGCGCACCGACTTTGGAAGCCAAGGGCGTGCGCGCAGCGCTTGAATGGCGAGAAACAGGTTGGCCATGTCCTCGTTGTCGTTGACGTCGAGACTGCCTTGCACTCGGCGGAAACCATGCTCACCGAGCACGGCACCTATTTCGGCGTAGGCCTATTTTTTTACATACCGATTGACGCCTTTGGGATGGTTCTTCTCCGTGTCGGCCACCACCAAGTCAAAAGCCACTGCGTACATCAGTGAGCCTCGGGGTCGTCGGTCAGACGCGTCCAGCGGTACTCCGCTTTTTCGCCAGTCTCGACCATGGTGACCTCGACCATCCAGTCGCCATCGTCCAACTGACGAAGGGCACGACCCACCTCGTATTTCGGACCGAAGTGGCCGAAGCTCTTGATCTTGCCGACTGGAACAGACGGCGGTGCGACGACTGCGTGCATGGTTACTCTCCCAAATAAAAACTCAGTTTTATCTTAGCGCAGCAGGTCAAGCAGGTTCGAGCCGAGCCGCCTTGCTTGCTGGGCGTGACGATTTCCAGGTTGACCGCGCAAAACGCCTATTCCGCCACTTTCACGGGCTTTTGAAATCGGCCGATTTGTGCCAAGATACTGTACAAATATACAGTTATCGAGACTTGTCGTGCCACCCGCTTTTGCCACCACCATCACTTCGTTTGCAGATCAGCAGACGGATGCTGATGCGCAGGCGGAAATGACGCAGTTGATGTCCCCGCAGGCTTCAGCCGCGCTGCGCTGGCAGCAGGCGACTGACGCACCGCGTGGTGTCAGGGCAAACGTCAAACCAGACGTTAGAGTGCCCGAAACCCTGCACCCCGCGCTGTGGCTGGGCCATCAGTTGGGGCGTCATGCAGACGCTGCCGTGTCCAGCGGGTTCAACTTGCTGGATGCGCAACTGCCAGGCGGTGGCTGGCCGCGCCGGGTGCTCACCGAGCTGCTGTTGCCGCATCCGGGCGTGGGTGAAATTCGTTTGCTGGCACCGAGCCTGGCGGCCACGCAGCGCAGCGGACGTTTGGTGATGGTGTTTGACCCACCGGCCCAGTTGTCGGCGCAGGCTTTGGCGGCGTTGGGCTTTGACGTGAGCGCCTTGTTGGTCATCAACACCCGCTCGCGTGTGATTCCGGGCACCGACAGTTTGTGGGCGTTGGAGCAGGCTTTGAAAAGCGGCCATGTGGGCGCGGTGCTGGCTTGGTTGCCGCCGCGCCTGCGCGCCGAGCGGCTGCGGCGTTTGCAAATTGCGGCTCAGGCGCACGACGGGCCTGCCTTTGTAATGCGCGAGATGGATTCGCATCAACGGCCAACGGCCGCGCCGCTGCGCCTGGGTTTACGCCCGGGTGGGGCCGATGTGTTGACGGTCAGCGTGCTCAAGCGCCGCGGCCCGCCGCTGCTCACGCCCCTGCGCCTGGACTTGCCGCCGGTGCTGTCGGCCGCCGCGCGGGGCAGGGCGCAGCGCGGGCTGGCTGAGCCTGCTGCGATCGGCATGGAATTGAAAAACGCGGCAACAAATGTGCTGACTGGCGAAGTGACAAGCGAAGTGACAAGCGCAGCGATGAGCGCGGCATCCAACGAGCAGCCGCTGCACGCCGCCACTTTTGTCAATCTCGCCTCCAGCTGAGCTGAGCGTGATCCCGCACCATGCTTTGGATTGCCCTTCATTTGCCGCTGCTGTCGCTGGAATCTTTCACCACCACTTTGCTGCCTGAATTGCCTGGGTTGTGTGAGTTGCAAAAGTCACCAGTCGCGTTGATGGACGCGCAGCGCGTGCTTCATGCCAATGCAGCAGCGCTGGCTTTGGGTGTGAAACCCGGCTTGAAGCGCGCCACCGCTTTGGCTTTGGCGCCGCATCTCACGCTCGGTCAGGCCGATGCGACACGTGACGCGCTGGCTTTGACCAGCGTGGCGCATGTGGCGCTGGCGTTCACGCCGTCGGTGGTGTGCGGTGGTGACAACCACGCGGACACTGACAACCGCGCTGACGCCCACACCGTGCTGCTCGAAGTGCACGCCAGCCTGCGTTACTTCGGTGGCTTTGAGCGTTTGTTGCAAAGCTTGCAGGCAGCCGCGGCACCGCTGGGCCACACGCTGCAAATCGCCAGCGCCCCCACGGCGCAAGGGGCTGCGTTGTTGTCGCGAATGGCGATGTCGGGGGTGGCTTCTGAGGTGACACCTAAGGTGACATCCAAGGCGTCCTCAAGTGCGTCATCTGGTGTGTCATCTGGTGCGTCATCTCGTGCCTCATCCCTGGCTGTTCATTGCACCGACCTGGCATCACTCACCCGCACCCTCGACCGTGCGCCGGTGTGGTTGCTGGGCCCCGGCCGCGAGCATTGGGAGGCGCTGGAAAGCATGGGCCTGCGCACCCTGGGCGACCTGCGCCGCCTGCCGCGGTCGGGCTTGGCACGGCGCTTTGGTGAGGCCTTGCTGGACGAGCTGGACCGCGCCCTGGGCCAGCGCCCCGACCCGCGTGTGTGGCTCAGCCTGCCCGAGGTTTTCAGCAGCAAGCTGGAGCTTTTTGCGCGCGCCGACACCACCGAGCAAGTGCTGCACGGCGCATCCATTTTGTTGATGCGCCTGGTGGCCTGGGCCGCAGCGCGACAGGTGCAGGTGCGCCGCTTCACGCTGCGCATGCTGCACGAGCCGCGTAGGCGCAGCCAGCTGCATATCAACACGCCAACCCACTCGCAAACCAACACCCAAACCAACACCCAAACCGATGCTCAACTTGACAAACCAGCGCTTCTCGTCAGCGAGCTGGAAGTCGCCCTGGGCGAGCCCTCGCGCGATGCGGCGCATTTGCTGGTGTTGCTGCGAGAACGCCTGGCCCATGTGCAGTTGGCAGCCCCCACGCTCGACCTGCAATTGCACTGCTTCGACGTGGCCCACCGCGCTGCGCCCAACACCGAGTTGTTCCCCACGGCGGGCAGCGAACGCGAAGGCATCGCGCGTTTGATTGAGCGCTTGCAAGCGCGCTTGGGGGCAGAACACATTCAGCGCCTGGTGGCCGTGCAAGACCACCGGCCCGAGCGCGGCGGGGTGATGCAGACGGCTTCTGTGTCGACGCGATCGGGGGTGGCCAGGGTGGCGGGTGTGGCAGCCACACCCGCCACCGATGCCGCGCCGCATTTCAACCCGCAGCGCCCCGTTTGGCTGTTGCCCACGCCCCAAGCCTTGCACGAGCGCCAAGCCCGCCCGCTGCTCAACGGCCATCCGCTGCAACTGCTGTGCGGCCCCGAGCGCGTTGAAGCCGGCTGGTGGGACGCGGCGCTGGCCGAGCGCGATTACTTCATCGCCCAAGCCGCCGACGGCGCGCTGGTGTGGGTGTATCGCGCCAGGCTGCCGCTGTCGGTGGCGGTGGACGCGCAGGGTTGGTTTTTGCAAGGCAGGTTCGCGTGAAAGCGAGCGTGAGTTGAGATGTCTGACTCTTTTCCTGCCTCTTTTTCTGCCGCCCCTCCCACCCCAACGCCACCCGCGCGCTCAACCCAGCTCCCTCACTACGCCGAGCTGCACGCCCGCAGCAACTTCACTTTTCTCACCGGTGCCTCGCACCCCGAAGAACTGGTGACGCGCGCGGCCCGCTTGGGCTACAGCGCACTCGCCATCACCGACGAATGCTCGCTGGCCGGTGTGGTGCGTGCGCACGGCGAGGCCAAACGGGCGCAACTGCACCTCATCATCGGTGCTGAGATGCAGCTCACGCTGCCGCAAGGTCGAACGGCCAATATTTCCAGTTCCATCCCCAGCGTCACGTCCAACGCCACCGCAGCCACCATCCCCCACGCCCGCCTGGTGCTGCTCGCGCAAACCCGTCGCGGCTATGGCAACTTGTCGCACTGGATCACCGTGGCGCGCCGTCGCGCGGAAAAGGGCCACTACCTGGCCCACCCCGGTGACGTGGAGGGCAAGGTGCCCAACGCGCCCATGCTCACTGGCTTGCCCGACTGCTTGGCGCTGCTGATTCCCACCTCAAGCCAAGCATTCGAAGACGTGTTCGCCCACGCCATGTGGCTGAAAACCTGGTTTCAGGCGCGCGCTTCCATTGCCCTGGAACTGCTGCACCGCGCTGGTGACGACGAGCTGGTCGACACCGTGCTGCGCGTGGCCCAGTTCACCGGTCTGCGGGTGGTGGCTTCGGGCGACGTGCTCATGCACCTGCGCTCGCGCAAGCCGCTGCAAGACACCCTCACCGCCACGCGCCTGAAGCTGCCGCTGAGTGAGTGCGGTTTGCAGTTGCAGCCCAACGCCGAACAGCACCTGCGCTCACGCGGACGCCTCAGCGCGTTGTACCAGCCTGAGTGGTTGGACAACACGCTGCTGCTGGCCGGGCAGTGCGGTTTTTCGCTGGAAGAGTTGCGCTACGAATACCCGCAAGAAATCGTGCCCGACGGCGAAACGCCCCAAAGCTATTTGCGTGTGTTGACCGAGCAAGGCGCGCTGCGCCGCTATCCGCCTGCGCAATTTCCCGGCGGCATACCGCCCAAAGTACGTGCTCAGTTGGAGCACGAATTGGCGCTGATCGCGCAGATGGATTACGAGCGTTATTTTTTGACCGTGGCCGACATCGTGCAGTGGGCGCGCAGCCAAAAAATATTGTGCCAAGGGCGCGGCAGCGCGGCCAATTCGGCCGTCTGCTACTGCCTGGAAGTCACCGCCATTGACCCCGAACGTTCCACGCTTTTGTTCGAACGATTCATCAGCGTCGAGCGCAACGAGCCGCCCGACATCGACATCGACTTCGAACACCAGCGCCGCGAAGAAGTCATTCAGTACATCTACAAAAAGTACGGCCGCCACCGCGCCGCACTGGCGGCGGTGGTCATCAGCTACCGCCCCAAAAGCGCGCTGCGCGACGCCGGCCGGGCCTTGGGCATCGACCTGCAACGCATCGAGGCGGTGGCCAAAAGCCAGCAGTGGTTTGACGGCAAAAGCGTCAACCCGCAGCGCCTGAGCGAGCACGGCTTTGATGTGAACGCGCCCATCACCAAGTTGTGGGCTGAACTCACGCACCAGTTGATCGGTTTTCCGCGCCACCTCAGCCAACACCCTGGCGGCTTTGTGATTGCGCGCGAGCACATGTCGCATTTGGTGCCGGTGGAAAACGCCACCATGAAAGACCGCAGCGTCATTCAGTGGGACAAAGACGACCTGCAAGCGCTCGGCCTGATGAAGGTCGACATCCTGGCACTGGGCATGCTGAGTGCGCTGCGCCGTTCGCTGGAGTTCATCAGTCAAAAAATGCAGCAACCCTTCGAGCTGCACCAGGTGCCCGACAAAGACGTCGCCACGTATGACATGGCCTGCAAGGGCGACACCGTGGGCGTGTTTCAGATTGAAAGCCGCGCCCAAATGAACATGCTGCCGCGCCTGAAGCCGCGCGTGTTTTACGACTTGGTGGTGCAAGTGGCCATCGTGCGGCCCGGCCCCATCCAAGGCGGCATGGTGCACCCCTACCTGCGACGGCGCAGCGGCCAGGAGCCGGTTGTTTATCCCAGCGATGAGATCAAACAAGCGCTGGAGCGCACCCTGGGCGTGCCGATTTTTCAAGAGCAAGTGATGCAAATTGCCATGCTCGCCGCCGACTTCACCCCCGGCGAGGCCGACAGCCTGCGCCGTGCCATGGCGGCCTGGAAACGCAAAGGCGGCTTGGGCCCGTTTCATGAACGGCTGGTAGGCCGCATGGTGGAAAAAGGCTACGACCGCGAGTTTGCCGAGAGCATCTTCAAGCAAATTCAAGGCTTCGGCGAATACGGTTTTCCCGAAAGCCATGCGTCCAGTTTTGCGCTGCTGGCCTACGACAGCAGTTGGATCAAATGCCACCACCCCGACGCGTTTTTGGCCGGTCTGCTCAACAGCCAACCCATGGGCTTTTATGCCCCCGCCCAACTCGTGCGCGACGCCCGCGATCACGGCGTGCACGTGTTGCCGGTGGATGTGCGGGTGAGTGCTTGGGACTGTGTCCTGGAATTTCAAAGCGCTGATCTGCACGCGAGGCATCAGGCTGTGTCTTTGCCTGTTTGCGCGATTGAACCTGCGATCGAACCTGCGCTTTTTCCCGTGCAGGCACCTGCGCGCGTGCCCGTCCGCTTGGGCCTCAACCGCGTCAGCGGCCTGTCGCAAGCCAGCGCGCAGCGCATCGTTCAAGCGCGCGCGCTGGGTGCTTTCATCAACATCGAAGACCTCACCCGCCGCGCCTTGCTGAACGCGCACGACTTGCATGTGCTGGCCGATGCGAATGCGCTGGGTGGCGTGAGTGGTACAGGTGGTGGGGGTGGGGGTTGGGGTGGTGTGGGCGAGGTCGGTGCCAACAGTGCGATAGGCCATAGCGACGCTGACCGTGTCCACAACCGCCACCAAGCCGCTTGGGCCGTGGCCGGCATTGACACCCGACCCACTGCCTTGCTGCGCGACACCCGCGTCACCGAAGAAGCCGCGCCCCTGGCCCCGCCCACCGACGTCGAAAACATGCTCGCCGACTACCGCGCTCTCGGCCTCACCCTGAATGCCCACCCGCTGACTTTGCTGCGCGAAACGCTGAACGAATTCAAGGTGCAAACCGCCAGGGTGCTGCGCGGCTACCCCGACGGCCGCATCGCCCGCGCCAGCGGCATCGTCACCCACCGCCAACGCCCCGGCACCGCCAAAGGCGTGGTGTTTGTGACTTTGGAAGACGACACCGGCACCGTCAACGTCATCGTCTGGCCCAGCGTGGCCGACACCCAGCGCATCCCCTTGCTGGGTGCCCGTCTGATGACGGTTTACGGCCAATGGCAAAGCGTCGGCGACGGCGACCATGCCGTCATGCACCTGTTGGCCAGCAAGATCATCGACCACTCGGAATTGCTGGGCAACTTGGTCAGCAAGAGCCGGAATTTCAGGTGAACCTGCGGTGAACTTTTGGGAATATTTATTCAACCAAAGACACATTCAAAAGACCGTTCGGGCTGAGGTAGTCTTTTCCGACCCATCCTGAGGTATCGAAGGAAGTCCCACACCTAGACTCATCAAAAATTCAGGCGCCCGTCAACGCATCAAACATTCCTAACCCAGCCCCCCACCATGCTCTTTCTGCTGTCCCCCGCCAAAACCCTCGACTTCGAAACCCACGCCCCGTTCAAAGCGCAAAGCACGCCGCCCTTTGTGGCCGAATCTGCCGAGCTCATCAACGTGTTGAAAACCAAGTCGGTCGCGCAAATTGCGGCCTTGATGGACTTGTCCGATCCGCTGGCCGCGCTGAACGTGGGCCGCTTTGGGGTCTGGAGTCCGCGCTTCACCGCGCGCAACAGCAAGGCGGCACTGTTTGCCTTCAACGGCGACGTCTATGAAGGCCTGAACGCCGCCACATTGAACGAGGCCGATGTGCAATGGGCCAACCAGCACTTGGCCATTTTGTCGGGCCTGTACGGTGTGTTGCGCCCGCTGGATCGCATGCAGGCCTACCGCTTGGAAATGAGCACCGCGCTGGAAAACGCGGCGGGTAAAAACCTGTATTCGTTTTGGGGCGACAAACTTGCGCTGCACCTCAACCACCGCGTGAAGTCCGATGCATCACCGGTCATCGTCAATTTGGCGTCGCAGGAATACTTCAAAGCCGCTGACCGCAAGGCCTTAAAACCGCGCGTGATCGAGTGCGTTTTTGAAGACTGGAAAACCGACCGCTACAAAGTCATCAGCTTCTTTGCCAAACGCGCCCGAGGCTTGATGGCACGCTTTGCCATCGAGCAGCGTTTGGTCACACCCAGCGGTTTGCAAGACTTCAACGCAGACGGCTATGCGTTTGACGCCGCCAACTCGCAGGCCGACCGTTTGGTGTTTCGCCGCCGAACCGAGATCTGAAACCGTTCGCGGTTTCTGCCTGCTGCGCGCCAGCGATTTGGGCCCTTAAAACGCTGGCGGTTTGCTTCTGCTGCGGGCTCGCAGTCTGGACTTGCTGCGCGCAGGCGACCGTGTAAAACTGGGACATGAGCGATCAGTTTGTCACCCCTGATTTGCGCCGCTGGATCCTGGCCCAGGTCAGCGAAGGCCACGGCGTGGACAAGATCTTGCAGGCTATGCGTGCGAGCGGCTGGAACGAAACAGTGGCACTGGCCGCCTACCAGCGCACGGTGGGCAGCCATGACAGCAGCGTGTCGATGCCTACCGCTGAGGCCAGCCGCAGCAAGCTGCCTGAGCCGCAATTTCCAGACGGCGCGCACGCCGTTGAGGTGGCAGGCCAACAGGTGCACATCGCGTCGGCATTGCGCGAGCCGCGTGTGATCGTTTTTGGCGACCTGCTGTCGCACGCCGAGTGCGACGAATTGGTGACCTTGGCGCAGGCTCGTCTGGCGCGATCAGAAACGGTGCAGGTCAGCACCGGTGCCAGCGAAGTGAACATCTCGCGCACCAGCGAAGGCATGTTTTTTGGACGCGGCGAAAACGCGCTTTGCGCACGCGTTGAGGCGCGCATTGCGGCGCTGCTGAACTGGCCCGTTGAGAACGGTGAGGGGCTGCAAATTCTTCGTTACCGCCCGGGCGCTGAATACAAACCGCACTACGACTACTTCGACCCGGCGCAGCCCGGCACGCCTGCCATCTTGAAGCGCGGCGGGCAGCGTGTGGCGTCGCTGGTGATGTATTTGTCGGCCCCGCTGCGCGGTGGTGCCACGGTGTTCCCCGACGTGAATTTAGAAGTCAGCCCGATCAAGGGCAACGCTGTGTTTTTCAGCTATGACCGCGCGCACCCGGCGACGCGCACGCTGCACGGCGGAGCGCCGGTGCTTGAAGGTGAGAAATGGGTGGCCACCAAGTGGTTGAGGCAAAGCCGTTTTGAGTGATTTTTTTGTTACCAAAGCGGGGTCAACCAAGTCGAATTCGAGGCCGTTGGTACGTCAAGCGGATAGTTCCTATGCGCTGCAAACCCTCAGGAGATACACATGAACAAAATCGTCGCCGCACTCGTCGCTTCTCTCTTCACTTTTGGCGCTTATGCGCAAACCGCGGCGCAAACCGCGGCGCAAACTGCGGTGCAAAGCACGGCTCCAGCCGTCGCTGCGACTGCTGCCAAACCGATGGCAGCCGCCGCAACAGCGGCTCCTGCTGCTGCGACCACGGCCGCACCTGCCATGAAGAAAGAAATGGCCACCAAGACAGCGAAGAAAAGCAAAAAGGCCCGCAAAGCCAAGAAGGCTGCCTAATCAGTTTTGCTGCTTTGCCAGCAAAACGAAAACCGGCTCCGGCCGGTTTTTTGTTGAGAAACGGGCTCCGGCCGCGTACACGTTGAAAACCGGCTCCGGCCGGTTTTTCCATTTGTGAAATGCGATTTGGGAAAGCAGCTGTGCGATTTGTGGGGTTGAGTCGCTTCGCTTTCAAAGTTAAAACCCGGGCACTTCCTTCGAAGGGCCCGCCATGCAAATTCAGAAGCACTTGGGTGCTGCGCACCTGCCACTGGTAGGTGAGTTGGCGCGCCCCGCAGAGCGCGGGGTTCTGGCATCGGGCGAAAAGACTGCGCCCACTCAGCCGCTGCCGTTGCCGTTGCCGCAGCCCGTGACACGCGCACCCATCATTGCGCTGCACGGTGTGGGCGACTTTTCACCGGGCGATGTGATCGAAGAAATTGCGCGAGACCCGTCGTTCTCGCGCTGCGATGACTTTCGCCGTGAAACCGTCTTCGCCCGCAACTACCGCTACACCGTGCTGATGGACGGCCGTCCCGGGGATGGCAAGGCCAACCAAACGCGCATGCTCGAGGTGAACTGGTCGGAGGTGCGGCGTGCCATGCCCAATGTGGCCGGCCTGCTGCGCAACTTCGTGGCGGTGCTGTTCGCGCTCAACCGCATTGCGGTTTACGGTGCCAGCCGCTCGCAGGCATTGAGCGTGCCCATTTCAACCGGGGTTTTTTCGCTGTGGATGGTCGAAGGCTTGCTGGTGTGGGCCTCGTTGATCCCGGCCTTGTCGACCTTGTTGTGGCAACTGGAACAGGGTCAGCGTTTCGCGGCGGGTCTGCTGGTGGCCAGCGTCGCGGCCTACGTGGCCTACGCTGTTCGCAGATTGAGCCGCCCCATGGCTTTGGGCGGCTTGGTGTTTGCAATTTTCGCAGTGTGGGCCGGCTGGTTGACGTGTTTCCACGAAGGCGGTCACAAGAGCTTCGCAGCTCTGGCAGCCGTGCTGCATGTCTGGCTGACCGTGGCGGCCACCGGTGCCGTGCTGCTGACTGCGTTGGAAATCTCGCTTCGGCCCGCGCCCCATCAGGCGCGTGACGAAGTTCGCTGGCTGCACCGCTTGTCGCGCATCGCTTGCCTGTGGATGCCACTGGTGTTGATGGTGCTGCTGCAGCCGCTGAGCGTGTCGGGCCTGTTGCTGCCGATGGACGAACAAATGCGAAAAAACTGGGGCTATGCGTTCGCCGCGGATCTGCCTTTTGATCCTGAAGATGTGCAGCGCGCGGTCAGTTGGATCGCACTTGCGTTGACCGGAACGCTGCTGCTGGGTGCCTTGCAGTTCAAGCTGATCCAGCGTCACGGCCGCAACACGGCGGTTTGGTTGGGCTGGGGTTTGGGCCTGACGCTGTTGCTGATGGCGCGCGCCATTGAGGGCCAAGCTTTCCAGTCTTGCGAGCTGTGCCAACGCGGCCTGCGTCTGGACTGGTTGGTCGCCACAGGTGCGATGTTGATTGCCGGTGGCATCGTGACATGGCTTCTGTTCTCGCGGTCGGATCTGGCGCAAGACGCCAATGGCCGGCGCTGGTATCCCGCCGGCGCGTTCGCCCGTTTTTGGGCCAGCCTGCTGCTGGTGGTGATGCCGCTGGTGCTGGCGGGTGCTTTGGGTTGGCTGATGTGGCAAGTTTTTCAGCATCGAACCTTGCACAACATCGGCCCTATCAAGTCTGACGCTGCACAGATTTTCATGGAGTCCACCAAGTACGCCTTGCTGCTTGCGCCGTTGGCCACCAAGCCGTTTGCGGCTTTCTTAGACGCGTTGGGCGATGTGTTTTTCTTCCTCGTGCGGCAGCGCAACTTGAATAGCAGGCTGGACACGATGCCGCGCCTGTGGAAGGCACTGCAACACGCACACACCGACGTCAACGGTTCGCACTACATCGTGTTCGCGCACAGCCAAGGCACTGTCATTGCGGCGGCCATGTTTTCACGCATGGCACCTGTGCTGGTGCGCTCAAAAATCCGGCTCACCTTGGTGACGGTGGGTTGCCCGGTGAGCACGCTGTTTCGTAATTTTTTGGGCGTGCGCGTGGGCGTGGAATTTGCCGGGTTGTGCCTGTCTGAGCCCGGGCGTTTTCGCTGGTTCAACTTGTGCCGCCCGGCCGACTACATCGGCGGCGCGGTCGAATTGAAAGGCGTGGTGAACCGTGACTTGCTCACCGAAGGCGACCACGTGGGTTACTGGTGCGACCGCGAGTTGTTGAGCTGGTTAAAGGCGCTGTCTGAAGGGAGGGAAGCTTGATGTTTCAACCGGGGTAGCAACGTCAGGTTTGCATTTGCGCCGAACTCAAGATCACAATGCCCGGTGCGGCGTCAACCATCGCCGCCACCAAGGCACTGGCCACTGAAGTGGCCTGGATGGGTCGCACACTGCGCGGCACCCAACCCATCACCGGGCCGAGCAAACGCATGGCCCATTCTTCGCCGCTGCGTTGAGGTTGGCCCAGAGCGGCTCGATCGCCGAGCAGCAAAGACGGCTGAGCGAGCACCACGCTGGTGAAGCCCATGCTGGACACCGCCGCTTGCATCTCGCCCTTGACTCGGTTGTAGAACACCTTCGATTTCGCATCGGCGCCCAAAGCCGACACCACCGCCAAGCGTGTGGCCCCCGCCGCACGAGCGACACGCGCGGTGTTCACGACGGCGTCGAAATCCACCTGCCTGAATGCAGCCTCTGACCCTGCCACTTTGATGGTGGTGCCCAGCGCGATGTAGGCGTCGTCGATGGGCGGCATAGCAGGCAGCGCGTTGAAGTCGACCACGTGCCAGCTCAGCGTGGGGCTGGTCGTGAGATTGGGCAACGCACGGCGCACCAATGCGTGCACTTGACCGTAGGCGTTGGATGCAGTCAGCAAAGGCAACAAAGCCCCGCCGACCAGACCCGAGGGACCGGCGAGCAGGGCGGTGCGAAGGGTGGCGAGGGTTGAATTCATCAAAACATGTTAGCCCTGCGTCCTGTGAAGCTCCGGCGCTCGTATTCAGCGTTCGTATTCAGCGCGAGGGTTCAAGGCGGGGGTTCAACGCGCGGGTTCAACGTTTAGGAGGTGCCGGACGCGGCACCGCGGGCCGACCGTCGCGTCGCGCTTCAGGCCGTGGCCCCGCGTTTCCTGGCGCGCGCGGCTGTTGTTGCCCAGAGCCCGAGCCGGAGCGGGCAGGCGCTTGACCGCCGCCTCCCCCATAACTACCGCCACCGCCGCCACCGCCACCACCAGAGCGAGCGGGTGCGTTGCGTGAGTCACCTCGACCGCCGCCGCCACCGCTGCCTCCAGAGCGACCACCGCCGCCGGAGCGACCACCACCACCACCGCCGGCCGAACGGAAGCCGCCACGGCCCGCGCCCTCGCCAATCACCATGCGTCCCAGAACGATGGGCTCGGGGCGCTCGTTGGGGTTGGGGGCGTATCCGGCAATGATTTCTT
>JBBRGA010000088.1:0-14434 GCA_038241115.1 Burkholderiales bacterium
CGACTTTTGACGAGCCCGCAGAGCGCCACGTGCAAGTCGCAGAGATGGTGATCGAACGCGCCAAACGGTTGGTTGAACTGAAAAAAGACGTGGTGATCTTGCTTGACTCCATCACCCGCCTGGCGCGCGCTTACAACAACGTACTTCCGTCCAGCGGCAAGGTACTTACGGGCGGAATGGACTCAAACGCCTTACAACGACCCAAACGCTTTTTCGGTGCGGCACGCAATGTTGAAGAAGGCGGATCGCTCACCATCATCGGTACGGCTTTGGTAGACACCGGCAGCCGAATGGACGAGGTGATTTACGAAGAATTCAAGGGCACGGGTAACTGCGAAATTCACCTCGACCGGCGGATGGCAGAAAAGCGGGTGTACCCATCGATACTTTTGAATAAATCGGGGACGCGTCGCGAAGAACTGTTGCTCAAACCTGAGATCTTGCAGAAGACGTGGATTTTGCGAAAACTGCTCTATCCAATGGATGAGATCGAGGCGATGGAGTTCATCCTCGACAAAATGAAATCGACCAAGAACAACCACGACTTTTTCGACATGATGCGGCGTGGCGGTTAATTAGCACGCTGACTTGACTCTGTCCAAGAGCCTGATGTCGGCGAGTTAGAATTTGAGGCTGTCAAAAAAACCGGAAAGTGCTCCAGTGGGATAAATCCACTAGGAAGTGGCTTCCGAACCGAACCACCAGAAACCAGGATTCCCCATGAAAGAAGGCATACACCCCAACTACCGCGACATTTGCTTTGTAGATTTGTCGAATGGTTTCAAATTCGTGACGCGCTCGTGTGCTCAAACGCGCGAGACGGTGAAGATGGACGATGGCCGCGAGTTGCCTTTGTACAAGCTGGAAACCACCAGCGAGTCACACCCCTTCTACACCGGCACACAAAAGAGCGTCGACTCATTGGGTGGCCGAGTCGAGAAGTTCCGCAACAAGTTTGCCCACTTGAAAAAGTGAGAACGTGTTCTTTGTATTAACGAAAAGGCAGCTGCGGCTGCCTTTTTTGTTGCTTTTTTTCAACCCGCCGTTTTGAACCAGCCCAACCCCGCCCTGGTCACGCAGCGCGCCGTACAGCGTCTGCCACGCGTCGCGTTGCTCTTGTTTTGCGCGGCTTATGTGTTGCCCGGCTTGTTTGGCCGCGACCCTTGGCGCGGTGCCGACATCACCGCATTTGGCTACATGCTGAGCATCGCGCAGGGGCAGTCCACGTGGTTGTCGCCCACCGTAACCGGCCTGCCGCCTGAGACAGCCGTGCTGCCGTTCTGGCTGGGCGCCGCGGCTATCAAGTTGATGGGTTTTATGTTCGGCTCGAGCGTAGATCCGGCCCTCGCCGCGCGCCTGCCTTTTGCCTTGTTGCTGGTGGGCGTTCTGGTGTTGACTTGGTATTCGACCTATCACTTGGCCCGAACGGCCGCTGCGCAACCAGTGCCGTTTGCGTTTGGCGGCGAAGCAGATCCGGTTGACTATGCGCGTGCCATGGCCGACGGTGCTTTGCTGGCACTGATCGCCACGCTGGGCCTGCTCCAGTTGGGGCACGAGACAACTCCCGAGATGGTTCAACTGACCAGCGTGGCGCTGTTTCTTTACGCCGTCGCAGCCAGTGCTTTCAGGGGCATCAAACCGAAATTGGCAGTGCTGTTGGCTTTGCCGGCATTGGCCGCCAGCGGTGCACCGACCGTCGCGATTGCTCTGGGTGCAGCCGGCGCAGTGGTGAGCTTGAACTCGAGCTACGCGTCCGTCAGGCAATTCACGCTTTGGATTACATCCAGCACATTGGCGGCTTTCTTGATCGCGTCTGCACTTGGTGCATGGGGCTGGCGATTGGCTGCTGGGCACAACGCAGCACAAGTGCTCGCCATGCTGAAAGAATTCGCCTGGTTTCTTTGGCCATGCTGGCCTTTGGCTCTGCTGACCTTATGGCGCTGGCGTCGCCAATGGCTGAAGCGCCACATTGCGGTACCCGTGGTGGTGCTCAGCACCAGTTTGTTCACCAGCGTGGCCATGGGAGGCTCAGACCGCGCCTTGCTATTGGGCTTGCCAGCTTTGGCCGTGTTGGCCGCGTTTTCGTTGCCCACATTGAAGCGTGGGGCGACAGCAGCAATTGACTGGTTTTCAGTGTTTTTCTTCAGCGTCAGCGCCATCGTGATTTGGGTTGTTTATGTCGCCATGCAAACGGGTTTGCCGGCCCAGCCCGCCGCGAATGTCGCGCGTTTGGTGCCTGGTTTCACGGCCCCCTTCTCTGCGGTTGAACTGATGTTTGCCTCGCTCGGCAGCTTGGCTTGGGTATGGCTTGTGCAGTGGCGTACTGGGCGCAACCGACATCCGCTGTGGAAGAGCATGGTGCTGCCGGCGAGCGGCGTGGCGCTGTGTTGGCTGCTGCTGATGACGCTGTGGTTGCCGTTGCTAGACCACGCCCGCAGCTACCGCCCTTTGATTGACAAAATTGCGCAGCATGTGCCCAAGGGCAGCTGTGTGGCCACCAACAACGTGGTGCGCGGCCAGGGCGTGGCTTTGCAATACCTGGGCGGCTACCAAGTGGAAACTGCACTCACACCTCGGACCACGACTTGCGAGAACTGGCTTCGACAGGAGTTGCGCTTGACGCCGTTGCCTGCGCCGCCCGGCTGGACATTGGTGGCGCGTGTCAACCGACCCACGGACAAAGAAGAGGTGACAGCCGTCTATCGCAAGTCGCCTTGACGGCGTTTCAGTTCGCAGAGGTAGACGTCAAGACGGCTTCAGCCACCGACGTAGTCGGCGCAGCTTCTGCCTCAGAAACAAGTCCTGCCGCGGTAATTTCGACCGGCCCCGGGCTCGTCGCGCCGACCTCTCTGACTCGGGCACTTGGGAAGATGAGCCTGAACGAAGACCCCTTGCCCACTTCACTTTGAACGTCCAGTTCGCCGCCATGGCGCAGCATGACGTGCTTGACGATAGACAGCCCGAGGCCTGTGCCCCCAGTGTCGCGAGACCGGCTTCCGTCGACCCGGTAGAACCGCTCCGTCAAACGTGGCAAGTGCTCGCGTGCAATACCGGGGCCGTCGTCTCTGATTTCGATTTCACCGCTGCCGTCTGCTCGATCTGACCAAGTGGCTGAAATATTGCCACCGGCCGGTGTGTATCGCACGGCGTTCGTCACCAAATTGACCAGGGCGCTGAGAAGTTCACTTTCTGCGCCCGCCAATTGGACATAGAGCGGCGCTTGAAAGTGCAACTGATGCCTGCCTGCAGACAGTGCTTGCGCGTCGGCATGGGCCTGCAAAAACAAAGGCTGCAGGTTGACCCAGCGGTCTGCGGCAGGTCGAGGGCTGCCCTCCAGCTGCGCCAGCGTGAGCAGGTCACCTACCAAGTTCTGCATGCGCATCGTTTGCTGCGCCATCAACTCCATCACTCGGCGCCGCTCGGCGTCGCTGAGCTTCAAATTCACCATGGTCTCAATGAAGCCCGACAGCACCGTCAGCGGCGTGCGTATTTCATGCGACACGTTGGCTACAAAGTCGCGGCGCATGGCATCGTTGCGTTCGCGTTCGGTCACGTCCTGCGACAGCACGAGCTTCATACCGTCGCCGTACCGACGCACCAGCACTGACACGCTGCCTCGCGCGCCTGGGCCGGGAAACACCACGACCTCGTCAAATGCACCGCGCTGCAAATACTCCACGAAGGCAGGAGCGCGAACCAAATTCGTGACGCGCTGGCGCTTGTCGCGCTGCGGGTCCAAACCGAAATGGTCACCCGCTTCCGAGTTGCACCACTCGATTTGATCGTTGGCGTCCAGCAACATCACGCCATTGGGAGAGGCTTCGATGGCCGATAAAAATTGTTCCAGCCTTTCGCGCTCAGCGTGCACGCTGCCCTCCAAGCGCCGCACAGAACGCTCCACTCTGTAGCCCACTTCGCCCCAAAATTCACCGGCTCGAGGAGCGCTGTTGACTTGCTTGCCGCGCAGCCACTGCACCAATCGCTCAGCACGAACAGCATCCACCAAGGAATGTACAAACACTCCGCACCCTGCACCCAACAAGGCGCCGAATGCAGGGTAGTTGTACCGCTCACCGATGAGCATGCCGGCAGCTCCGATCACCAAAACCCAAAACAGGCTGGCCAAGATGCGAGGAATCAGCCACTCCATGTCTTGCTCTGCATTTCAGAGAGTTGGTTTTTTCAGGCCACGGCCGCAGGCTGGGTCAAGCGATAGCCTGCGCCCCGGACAGTTTCGATCATCCCGGCGCACTGAACCACCTCCAAGGCCTCACGCAGCCGCTTGATGTGAACGTCAACGGTGCGTTCTTCGATAAATACATGGTCGCCCCAGACGCGATCCAGCAACTGCGCGCGACTGTGCACGCGCTCGGTGTGGGTCATGAAAAAATGCAGCAAGCGGAACTCGGTGGGGCCCACTTTCACTTCACGTTCAGCCCGCCATACGCGGCGCGTGGCGGGATCCAACTGCAAACCGCCAACTTCCACCAACGTGTCGAGCGCCTCGGGGGCTTTGCGACGCAGCACAGCGCGGATTCGTGCCAGCAGCTCACTGGTCGAAAAAGGTTTGGTCAAATAGTCGTCGGCACCCGCATCGAGACCCAAAATCTTGTCGCTCTCTTCTGCTTTGGCAGTGAGCATGATGATGGGCAATGCGCGCGTGCGCGCCTGCGCGCGCCAAGCTTTCGCCAGCGCCAAACCTGTTTGGCCAGGCAGCATCCAGTCGAGCACGACCAAATCAGGCAACACACCATCCACCGCCGCCTGGGCCTGGGCTGATGTGCATGCCATCGTGACCTCATAGCCTGCATGGCGTAAATTGATGGCGATCAATTCAGCAATGGCTGACTCGTCTTCCACCACCAGCACGCGGGTCATGTGGTGTGCCATTCAGCGCACCATCGACTCAACGTCTGCCACCGAGTTGTGCCTGACATCCATGCCTTTGACAACATAGATGATGACTTCGGCCAAGTTCTTTGCGTGGTCACCGACCCGTTCAATAGCTTTGGCCACAAAAATCAAATCGATGCTCGATGAAATCGTGCGCGGGTCTTCCATCATGAAAGTGATGAGCTTGCGCATCAAGCCCTCGAACTCTTGATCTATTTGATCGTCTTGCTTGAGCACTTCGATGGCTTTGTCCACGTCAAGACGCGCAAAGGCATCCAGCGCCTTGCGCAACTGGGTGACAGCCAACTCGGCTTCAAACGCCAAGTCGTTGACCGGCAGGCGCATGCGCGAAGACACGCCTGTATTGATGAGGCGCTGAACCGTGCGGGCAATCCGCGCTGCCTCATCTCCCACGCGCTCTAGGTTGGCGATGCTCTTGCTGATGGCGATCAGCAATCGCAAATCCACGGCTGTTGGCTGCCTTCGCGCAATGATGGTCGAGATGTTGCGGTCAATCTCCATTTCCATGGCGTTGACCTTTTCTTCGATGGCCAGCACCTGCGATGCGGTTTCGCCGTTGAAGTGCGTCAGTGCGTGTATGGCCTGTGCCACCTGCGACTCCACCAACCCGCCCATTTCCAGGACTCGGGTCGAGATACCGCTGAGCTCGGCGTCAAACTGGGTAGAAAGATGTTTTTCAATCATGACCGACTCCTAATAAAAGTACTGAGACACAGCATAAACAGTACGGCGCGACATCAACCGAAACGGCCCGTGATGTAGTCCTCGGTGTCTTTCTTCTTGGGTTTCATGAACAGCTCGGAAGTGGGCCCGAACTCGATCAGGTCACCCAGATACATGTAAGCGGTGTAGTCAGAGCTGCGCGCGGCTTGTTGCATGTTGTGGGTCACGATGACCACCGTGTAGTCGCTTTTCAGCTCGTGAATCAACTCTTCGATCTTGCCCGTGGAAATAGGGTCGAGCGCCGAACAAGGCTCGTCCAACAACAACACTTCGGGTTTGATCGCAATGCCGCGTGCAATGCACAAACGCTGCTGTTGGCCGCCAGACAGGCCCGAGCCGCTCTGGTTGAGTTTGTCTTTGACCTCGCCCCATAACGCTGCTTTTTTAAGCGCCCATTCCACGCGCTCGTCCATTTCTATGCGAGGCAAGGTTTCAAACAGCCGCACCCCGAAGGCGATGTTGTCGTAGATGGACATTGGAAAGGGCGTGGGTTTTTGAAACACCATGCCGACCTTGGCGCGCATCAGGGAGACGTCTTGCTTGCCTTCCAGAATGTTCTCGCCGTCCAGCAAAATTTGACCCTCAGCTCGCTGCTCCGGATACAGCTCAAACATACGGTTGAAAGTGCGCAGCAACGTTGACTTGCCGCAACCGGAAGGCCCGATGAAAGCAGTAACTTTCTTTTCGGGTATGTCGAGATTGATGTTTTTGAGCGCCAGAAAGCTGCCGTAATAAAAATTCAAATTACGGACCGACAGTTTGACTTTCTCATCTGCAGGCAATTGCACTTTGGTGTCCACGGGGGTCGTCCTCAAAACAGCTATTTTTTAGTGCGAAACAGAATTCGGGCCAATATGTTCAATGCCAGTACGCCCAGCGTGATGAGGAACACGCCGGCCCACGCCAGCTTTTGCCAGTTCTCGTACGGACTCATCGCAAACTTGAATATCGTCACTGGCAAGCTCGCCATCGGTTCGCCCAAACTCGATGTCCAAAACTGGTTTGACAGCGCGGTGAACAGCAAAGGGGCCGTTTCACCAGCGATGCGGGCCACAGCCAACAGCACCCCGGTCAGAACACCTGCTCGCGCTGATCTGAGCGTGATCTTGCCAATCACTTTCCACTTGGGAGTGCCCAATGCGTAAGCCGCTTCTCGAAGCGCATTCGGAATCAGCGTGAGCATGTTTTCTGTGGTGCGGATGACAACCGGAATCACGATCAACGCCAACGCCAAGATGCCTGCAAAACCAGAAAAACTCTTCATCGGTGCAACCACAACGGTGTAGATGAACAGGCCAATCACGATGCTCGGAGCGGACAGCAAGATGTCGTTGATGAATCGAACGGTTCCCCCAAGCCAAGTTTTTTGTCCGTACTCGGCGAGGTAAATGCCCGCCATGACGCCAATGGGCGTGCCTAGCGCAGTGGCCAGCGAAACCATCATCAGTGAACCAAAAATCGCGTTTGACAAACCGCCGGTGTCAGCCTGGGGCGGCGGTGTCATTTCGCTGAACAACGACCAAGTCAGACCCCCGATGCCCAGGCGCACCGTCTCGAACAATATCCAAATCAACCAGAACAAACCAAACGCCATTGCGCTCAACGACAACGTCAGCGCCACCCCGTTGATGAGCTTGCGACGCTGGTGATGCACCAAGCGAGATGCCTGCAAAGTAGAGGCAGTGCTCATGTGCGGCTGCCTTCATTTTTCGTCAACTGCGCAAGCAGCAGTTTGGACAGCGCCAGCACCACAAACGTGATGAAGAACAACACCAAGCCCAAGTAAATCAGCGAGGCTTGATGCAAACCTTCACCAGCTTCCGCAAACTCATTTGCCAAAGCCGAAGTAATGCTATTGGCGGCTTCGAACACCGACAAGCTGTTCAACTGGTTGAAGTTGCCGATGACAAAAGTGACCGCCATGGTTTCGCCGATGGCCCGGCCCAAACCCAGCATGATTCCGCCCACCACACCGGTTTTGGTGTACGGCAAAACCACTTTGAAAACAACTTCCCAAGTCGTGGCCCCCAACGCATAGGCCGACTCTTTCAGCATGGGCGGAGTGATGTCGAACACGTCGCGCATCACCGATGCAATGAAGGGAATGATCATGATCGCGAGGATGATGCCGGCCGACAAAATGCCAATGCCTACAGGCGCTCCCGACACCAAGTCGCGCAGCACGGGCACGTCCCCGAACAGCTTTTGCAAGGGTCGTTGCACATAGGTGGACAGCACCGGGCTGAACACCAACAAGCCCCACATGCCGTAAACGATGGACGGTACGGCAGCCAGCAATTCAACCGCTATGCCCAAAGGCCGGCGCAGCCACTGCGGCGACAACTCGGTCAAAAAAAGTGCAATCCCAAAACTCACTGGAACGGCGATGCACAGCGCGATGAACGAAGTCATCAGCGTGCCATAAATCATCACCAAGCCGCCGTAACTGTTTTTGACCGGGTCCCATTCGCTGCGCCACAGAAAACTCAAACCGTATTCGCGGATGGCGGGCATGGCGCCGATGACCAGCGAGACGATGATGGCGGCCAGCAAGCCCAAAGTAATCAACGCTGCCGCGTGAGCCAAAGCAGAAAATATTTTGTCTGCCCACGACGAGGAACGTCTGGACGCCGGAGGCCTGCCCATCGGGTCTGATCGCTGCATGGTGGCGTCTTGGTAGTGGGAGGCGGGCAGTGTAGCGGCCACGTTACGTCCGATCAGGTAGAACTGACAGCGGTTGGAAAATCGCTGTCAGTGGTCTTCACAGAATGCTCGAACCGATGCGCTTCTTTGAGCGCTTATTTGAACGCCACTGGCTTGCCTGCGGCGTCTTTGACGTCGAGCCACTGCTTGCGCACTAAAGCCTTCACAGGCGCAGGAAGCGACACGTATTCCAGATCTTCCGCCATCTTGTCGCCCGAATTGAAGGCCCATTCGAAGAACTTCAACGAATTGCTGGCTTGCACGGGTTTATCTTGCGCCTTGTGCATCAAGATGAAAGTCGCGCCCGACAAGGGCCACGTGTCTTTTCCGGGTTGCTCGGTCAGCACTTGATAAAACGTCTTGCTCCAATCAGCACCAGCGGCGGCAGCCTTGAAGTTCAAGTCGTCTGGGGTGGCGAAGTTGCCGTCTTTGTTTTTCAACAAAGTGAAAGTCATTTTGTTCTGCTTGACGTAGGCGTATTCCACATAACCGATCGAGTTCGGTAAGCGCGACACGAACGCCGCCACTCCCTCGTTGCCCTTGCCGCCGGTGCCAATCGGCCAGTTCACTGCAGTGCCCTCACCCACTTTGGCTTTCCAGTCTTCGTTTACCTTGGACAAATAGTTGGTAAAAATAAAACTGGTGCCCGAACCATCGGCCCGACGCACAACAGAGATCACTTCGTCTGGAAGCACAACTCCAGGGTTGAGGCTGGTCACTGCAGGATCATTCCACTTGGTGATCTTGCCAAGGTAGATGTCACCCAAAACGCGTCCAGTCAGCTTCATCTGGCCGGGAGCGATGCCTTTGATATTGATGACCGGGACCACTCCACCGATCACCGTTGGGAATTGGACCAAGCCATCGGCTGCCAGTTCCTCATCCTTCAGCGGCATGTCAGACGCGCCAAAGTCGACCGTCTTCCCGCGGATTTGCTTGAGGCCCGCACTCGATCCGACCGACTGGTAATTGATACGCGCACCAGTGGCTTTGTTGTAAGCGTCGGCCCACTTAGAGTAAAGAGGGGCTGGAAAAGAAGCACCCGCTCCGGTGACGTCTTGCGCCTGCGCGTTGCTACTGAGCACGGCAGTGAATCCAATGAGGCTGGCCAAGGAAACCGCAGAGGCCAAGGAATTTGATTTGAAGTTCATGAGCTCGCCTTTCATCCCACTTAGGGGTAGTGTTTGCATGGCGAGACTGTAAAAGTCGATTGTGACAAGCGCGTGAATCAAAGATGACTCGACGAGGCAAGTTGCAAACCAAACTGATCACTCGAAACTGCCTTGTCTGTGACTGTCACCAAACCGTCACATCAATATTGATCCGGCCCGATGAAATACGAATTTTTTGTCCCGTTCGCCCTGAGGTGGCTTTTCCGATCATCCTGAGGTATCGAAGGAAGGGTCAGCGTCACAGTAAGAGTGCTTCGATACCTCATCACGAACGGTGAACACTTCATCGGGCCGGAGCAATAAGGTCAACGCAGCGTGTCCGCAATGCGCTGCGCGCACGCCTGCGCCTGCGCGGCGTCGCGTGCCTCGACCATGACGCGCACCACCGGTTCCGTACCCGAAGCCCGAATCAAGACCCGGCCGGTCTCGCCAAGCTCGTCAATGACGACTTGTTGGACATGGGCGAGCGCGGCGTTCGAATTCCAGTCGTGACCCGGCTGCAGACGCACGTTGATCAGGACCTGCGGGAACAACGTGACTTCGCTGAGTTGCTGTGAAAGCGTCCTGCCGCTGCGGCTGATGGCTTGCAGCACCTGCAAAGCACTCACGATGCCGTCGCCGGTGGTGTGTTTGTCCAGCGCCAGCAAATGGCCTGAACCTTCACCGCCCAGCAACCAGCCGCGCGCCGAGAGTTCCTCCAGAACATAGCGGTCACCCACCTTTGCGCGTACGAACTCAACCCCGCGCGCCTTGATGGCCAACTCAACCGACAAGTTCGTCATCAAAGTGCCAACTGCGCCAGGCACATTGAGGCCTTGGGCCAAGCGGTCGGTAACCATGACATACAGAAGCTCGTCACCGTTGTACAGGCGACCCGACTCGTCGACCAACTGCAAACGGTCGGCGTCCCCGTCCAACGCCACGCCGTAGTCAGCTTTGTTGTCTTTGACCGATTGCACCAAGGCCGTCGGCGCAGTGGCACCGAACCCCGCGTTGATGTTGATCCCGTTGGGCTCGCAGCCAATGGCTATCACCTCAGCGCCCAGCTCGTGGAAGACTTCAGGGGCTACGTGATAGGCCGCGCCGTGCGCCGCATCGACCACGATCTTCAACCCCTTCAACGACAGATCACTGCCAAACGTACTTTTGCAAAATTCGATGTACCGACCACGTGCGTCGTCGAGGCGCTTGGCCTTGCCTAGCTGCGCCGACACAACCCACTGTGGAGACGTGGCCAGCATGGATTCGACTTCCTGCTCCCAAGCTTCAGGCAACTTCTCACCGCGAGCAGAAAAAAACTTGATGCCGTTATCGTCAAACGGGTTGTGCGATGCGCTGATCACCACGCCCAAGTCAAGCTTGAGCGTGCGCGTGAGGTACGCCACACCCGGCGTGGGCAATGGGCCGGTGAGCAACACGTCTACTCCGGCAGAAGCGAATCCTGCTTCAAGCGAGGACTCGATCATGTACCCAGAGATGCGAGTGTCTTTGCCGATCAAAACCTTGGGCTTGCGCTCTGCAGTTTGGTATCGCTTAAGGACTTGACCGACCGCATGGCCCAAGCGCAGCATGAAGTCAGGGGTGATGGGACTCTGTCCGACCGTACCGCGTATGCCGTCGGTCCCAAAATAAATTCGGCTCATAGTGATGATCTGTCTCGCTGATTGGCTTTGTGTGACGCGCATTGTCTCGGATCGAAGCGTTGCTCTTGTCCCGCGCGAAACTGCTTCCTCTGACCATCAACCGATCAAACCTGCCGCCTTCCAAACCTTGAACGCATCCACTGTTGCCTCCACATCGTGCACGCGCACGATGCTGGCACCCCTTTGAACCGCTGCCAAAGCTGCCGCGACACTTGAAATGACGCGGTCACCGGCGGCCTTTCCTGTGACTGAACCCAGCGTCGATTTGCGCGACCATCCCAACATCAGCGGTTGCCCCAAAGACTGCAATTCAGCTTGGCGCCGCAACAGTTCGAGGTTGTGGGCCACCGTTTTGCCAAAGCCGATGCCAGGATCAAGAACGATACGGTCGAGCGCGACGCTATGTGATGTCAGCGCATCAACTCTAAGAGCTAAGAAGCTGCTGACCTCGCTGACGACATCTGAGTACTCGGGCGCGGTTTGCATGCCCTGCGGCAGGCCCTGCATGTGCATCAAACAAACTCCGCAGGTTGCAGACGCCACCACGGCAGCGACGGCGCCTGGAGCACGCAAAGCATTGATGTCATTGATGACGTCAACACCCATGTCGAGCGCTCGTTGCATCACCTCGGTTTTAGTGGTGTCAAGTGAGATCGGGCAACCCAACCCGAGTGCGCCAACAAGAACTGGATGCAGGCGGCGCCACTCATCTTGCCAAGTCACGGCTTCGGCGCCAGGTCGTGACGATTCAGCTCCGAGATCCAAGATATCCGCACCCTCACGCAACAAGGCTTCGCAATGTGCCAGCGCAGCGGTGCTGTTCAAAAACTGACCACCGTCTGAGAAAGAGTCGGGCGTCACATTCACAATGCCCATCACCCGAGGTGCATTCAGATCTATGCGGAAGCGACTGGTCTGCCAGATCATGCGAACGGAAAATTCAAAGTAACTAAACCATGTAGGTTCGCCAGAAGCAGATTCAGCTGACGAAGGCTTCGGGCAAAAAGGAACCAGGCAAAAAGGAACCAGGCAAAAGAAAACGGGGCCACAGCCCCGTTTTTTAAAACTGATTGAGCAACCGAAAGATCGGTCTACGCAGCCGCCGGGGCGGGGTCTGACACGACCGGCGTTGACGGTCCGCCAGGAGTCTTGCTGTTACTTGGTGTCCAGTCCTTCGGAGGGCGCGGCGTGCGGTTGTTCATGATGTCATCGATCTGCTCGGCATCAATGGTTTCCCATTCCAACAAGGCCTTGGCCATAACGTGCATTTTGTCTTGGTTACCCTCTATGAGTTTGCGTGCAATGGCGTATTGCTCGTCGATGATTCGGCGAATTACGGCATCGACTTTGCGCATTGTTTCCTCTGACATGCTCGTCGTTTTGGTTACTGATCGGCCCAAAAACACCTCGCCTTCGTTCTCCGCATAAACCATTGTGCCTAATTCATCGGTCATGCCGTAGCGCGTAACCATATCGCGGGCAATAGACGTGGCTCGCTCGAAGTCGTTGCTTGCACCGGTGGTCATCTGGTTCATGAACACCTCTTCGGCAATGCGGCCACCAAAGAGCACCGATATTGTCGACAACATGCGTTCCTTGTCCAAGCTGTAGCGGTCACCTTCAGGCAATTGCATCGTCACGCCAAGTGCACGACCGCGAGGGATAACGGTGACTTTGTGTACGGGATCTGTTTTGGGCATCAAGCGCGCCACCAAAGCGTGACCTGACTCGTGGTAAGCCGTGTTCTTCCGTTCCTCCTCTGGCATGACCATCGATTTGCGCTCCGGCCCCATCATGATCTTGTCTTTGGCCTTCTCGAAGTCGACCATTTCAACAACCCGTCCATTTCGACGAGCCGCGAACAAGGCGGACTCGTTCACCAAGTTGGCTAAATCTGCACCCGAAAAGCCAGGTGTGCCACGCGCGAGGATGTCCGCCCGTATGTCTTGTCCGACAGGCACTTTACGCATGTGTACATTCAAAATCTGCTCACGACCCCGGACGTCTGGCAATGTCACGTAAACCTGCCTGTCGAAGCGGCCGGGTCTCAACAACGCCGGATCCAATATGTCAGGACGGTTCGTTGCTGCCATCACGATGACGCCCACATTGGTTTCAAAGCCGTCCATTTCGACCAACATTTGATTCAAGGTTTGCTCACGCTCATCGTTGCCACCGCCCAAACCAGCGCCGCGGTGACGACCGACAGCATCGATTTCATCGATAAAAATAATACAGGGTGAGCTCTTTTTTGCTTGCTCAAACATGTCCCGAACACGTGCGGCTCCGACGCCAACAAACATTTCCACGAAGTCAGATCCACTGATAGCAAAAAATGGAACCTTTGCTTCACCAGCTATAGATTTCGCCAGCAAGGTTTTACCTGTTCCGGGAGGGCCAACCAGCAAGACGCCGCGCGGAATTCGCCCGCCTAGTTTCTGAAATTTAGCCGGATCCCGCAGAAAGTCGACCAGTTCTTTGACCTCTTCTTTGGCTTCGTCGCATCCAGCGACGTCGGCGAAAGTCGTGGTGTTATTTGCCTCGTCAAGAAGTTTGGCTTTGCTTTTGCCGAAGCTGAAAGCACCGCCTTTGCCGCCGCCTTGCATCTGACGCATAAAGTAAACCCAGACGCCAATGAGCAACAACATCGGACCCCAAGAGACCAGGATATTCATCAGAAGCGATGGCTCCTCACGAGGCTTCACGTCGAATTTCACACCGGCGTTGATGAGGTCACCTACCAAGCCACGATCGAGATAAGTCGCTGTACTGCGAAGGCGCTTGTCATCGCTGGTGGTCGCAACGATCTCTGTGCCGCCTTGACCTTCTTGCAAAGTGACCGATTTGATCCGCTTGCTCCGCACTTCTTCCAAGAAATCGGAATAACCTATCTGTCCGCCGGACGTTGTACTGCGGTCGAACTGCTTGAAAACAGTGAAGAGCACTAGTGCAATCACCAGCCAAACCGCGACTTTCGAAAACCATTGATTGTTCAACACAGCTCCTGTTGCGCGTTGTTATGCCGAAGGCCGAAAAGCAATGTTCGGCGACACACAACACTTGGGGTCTAGTTTATGCGACTCAAGTCCTGATTCGCTTAGGAGTTCACCACGGCGCGTTCAGGTGTATCCAAGTTTTATGCCCAGATTTTTTTGACCTACGCTGCAGTATCGACTTGAACACCGTGCTCCTTAAGACCTACCCCGACGAGAAAGGTTTCGGACGATTTATCCCGCGATGCCTTCGGCTTCATCGACTTCACCACTTTGAAGCGATTTT
>JBBRGA010000089.1:0-13867 GCA_038241115.1 Burkholderiales bacterium
GGTGTTGCACCAGCGGATATCGATGAGCGGCAACTCCAGCGCGCGCTCGATCAAGTAGCCCTCGACGTAGTACTGCTGCAAATTGATGAAGGCCGGGCGCGCCTGCGTGGGCTTGTCGTGAGTCGGCAATTCGGGCAGCAAATTGAAGCTGTAGACGGCCTCGTTTTTGAAGTAGACGCGGCCCACGTTCCACGACACGCCTTTGCGCACCATGCGTTCACCGGGCCCCAGGCGGTCAAAAATCTCCAGCGTGCGCTTGGCAAAACAAATGGCGCGCGAGCCGCTGGACAGCTTGTGGTCGTTGTCCAGCAGCACCACCTTCACACCGCGCTGCGCCATGTCGATCGCCAAGCTCAACCCCACCGGGCCTGCACCGACGATCACGACGGCGTGATGAACCGGCGTGGCACAGGCTTGATCGGGTGAAGCGCGGTAGGGGAACTCCAGCGCCTGGTAATTCACAGCAGACGTGCAGTCGCTGGCGCTCACGGCTTCGGTGTCTGTCGCGTCCTCTCTTGAACCCATGTTTCATGCCTCCCGCTGATGTCTTAAAAAGGCTCAGGCCTCCAATGCCAGCCACATCGCCTTGTCTCGCTCCGCCGTCCAAATGCGTGGGTCGGGGTGTTGGGTGGCTTCGTCCAGCGCTCGGGTCACGTCGAACGGCATGCAGTGGTCAAAGATCACCCAGCTGCCGTACTTCGGCTTCATCGCGGCGTGGGTGTCTTTGTAAATGTTGCGCAGGTCTTTGCCGGCTGCGGCGCCGGCTTTGACGTTGGCGTAGAGGTCGCTCACAAAACTGCGTGTGCCTGCCAGACCCGCTTGCACCATGGCGGGCGTAGTAAGCGCGGCACCGCGGCCGGGCACCAAGGCCGACGCGTTCATGGCGGCCAGGTTGTCCAGCGTCTGCGGCCAGTCGCTGAAGTACGCGTCACCGGCATAAGGCGTGGCGTCGAACTCGACCAGATCTCCGCTGAACAGAATTTTTTGCTGAGGCAGCCAGGCAATCGTGTCTCCCTTGGTGTGACCGCGACCGACCTGCATCAACTTGACTTCAAGGCTGCCCAGCCAGAGCGTCATTTCACCTTTGAAAGTGATGGTGGGCCAGGTCAAACCGGGGATGGTTTCAACCGCCTGGAACAGCCGCGGAAAACGCTCAATCTCGCTTTTCATGTCTTGCTCACCACGCTCAACGATCAGGTCGCGCGTGTCCTGGCTGGCAATGATGTGCTGCGCCTGGTAGGCCGACGCGCCGAGCACGCGCACCGCGTGGTAGTGGCTCATGACCACGTACTTGATGGGTTTGTCGGTGACCTCGCGAATGCGCCGAATCACGTCTTGCGCCATGACCGGCGTGGCCTGGGTGTCGATCACCATCACGGCGTCATCGCCAATGATGATGCCGGTGTTGGGGTCGCCCTCGGCGGTGTACGCATAGGCGTTGTCGGACAGCTTGGTGAAGCTGACCTTCTTTTCCTGCAAGTCGGCTTGCGATGCAAATGTTTTGGTCATGGTGGGCTCCGAAGGTGAGGAAAAATAATTCAACATAGACAAACAGATTTGTTTTGGCCAAACCGCTGCTCGCAGTCTAAAGTTGCAGTTCGCTGATGTCTAACGCATTCAACTAAGTAGAAACCCGCAAGATGGTGACTTCTCGAAAACCAAACCCGGCTCTCTTGTCGAAAAACCCGCCGATCAAGCCGCCAGTCAAACCGGGCCGTCGCGGCATTCAAAGCGTTGAAGTCGGCGGGCAGTTGCTGCTGGCGCTGGCCCACCACGGCCGCCCGATGGCGCTGAAAGACCTGAGCCTGGCCGCCCACATGGCGCCAGCCAAAGCACACCCCTACCTGGTGAGCTTTGGCAAGCTGGGCTTGATTGCCCAAGACCTGGATTCAGGTCGCTACGGGCTGGGACCTTTGGCCATGCAACTGGGCCTGATCAGCCTGCAGCAGTTTGATCCGGTGCGCTTGGCAACGCCGCTGATCGCCGAGCTGGCGCAAACGCTGGGCCACACGGTGGGCATTGCGGTATGGGGCAACCGCGGGCCGACGATGGTGCGCATCGAAGAAGCGCCATCTGCCGTGCACGTGAACATGCGCCACGGCACGGTCATGAGCCTGCGCGGCACCGCGTCAGGCTTGCTGTTTGCGGCCTATTTGCCGCGCGAGCAGGTGTTGCGCGCGATTGCCGACGAGCACAACGCCGAGTTGCGGGCGAGCCGCAGCACTGTCTCGACCCAACGCAGTGCAAAAAGCAGCGGCCTCGAAATCAAAAAAATACAAACTACAAGAATCGACGCCACAAGAATCGACGCCACAAAAGTCGACCCCACAAAAATAGAAACCGCGATGGAAGCCGAACTGGCCCAAATTCGTCAACGTGGCTTGAGTCGCGTCAGTGGTGGCGCGGTGGCCGGCATCAGTGCCATCGCCGCACCGGTGTTCACAGAAGGAGGCGCCATGGTGTTGAGCCTGACAGCCATCGGACCCGGCGCGATTTTCGACTCGACGCTGGACGGCGTGGTCGCAACGGCTTTGAAGCGCGCTGCGGCGGAGGTGTCTAAGCGCTTGGGGGCTTGAAGAACGGTATCGAGTCAGGCCACCCAGTTCTCTAGCTTCAGCCCCGCAAAACCTTTGAAGTCGGCCAAGTTGTTGGTCACCAAGGTCACGCCCAAGCTCAGCGCGTGGGCGGCGATCAACCGGTCCAGCACATCGCGCCGCTTGGTCTTGGACGCAGCAGTTAATTCTCCGTAACGTACGACTGCGTCCTCGTCCAGGGGGATCACTGGAATGAAGTGCTGCACTTTCAGCAACGCGCGTTCAGCGGCAGATTTACGCTGCGGATCAAGCTCCACACCGTGTCGCAGCTCGGCAAAGGTGATCGCCGACATCACCACCTCACCCTTCTTGATGGCCTTGAAACGCGCCAAGACTTCAGGCGGTTGGTTTTTGATGAGGTGAATGCAAATGTTGGTGTCGAGCATGAATTTCATGGCTCAGCGCGCGGTCTTTTTGCGTTTGGCCGCAGGCTTTGCATCCCAATTCCGCGGCCGCTGTTCATTGCCGTCTCGCCCCTCGGCCATGAAGCCCGCAGGGAATGCCGCGAACGCTTTCATCACGTCGCCCAGACTCTGCTGCGAAACCGCCCGAATGACCAAAGTCTCGCCCTTGCGCTCGACCTCGACATCTTGCATGCCGACATCAAACGCCAATTCTTTAGGTATGCGAACTGCTTGAGAGTTACCGCTTTTGAAAATGCGCGACAGCATTCATGGCTCCCGGTGTTGTGTATACAGTATATACACGCAGCGCCGCCCTAGACATCCACCTCCACCTCATCCCCGCGCAGCTCCATCAAATCGCGCCGCGCTTGGGCTTCGCCTTTGCCCATGAGCTTGGTGAGTGAGGTGGTGGTCTCGGTGAAGCCCAGGGCTGCAAACTCGATTTGCAGCAGACGACGCGTCTCGGGGTTGAGCGTGGTGTCCCAAAGTTGCTCGGCGTTCATCTCACCCAGGCCTTTGAAGCGACCGATGCTCCAGCTGTTTTCACGCGCGCCTTCTTTGCGCAGTTTGTCCAGCGTCGCGCTCAGCTCGCCGTCGTCGAGCGCGTAAATTTTGGTGGCCGGTTTTTTGCCGCGCGCGGGTGCGTCCACACGGAACAACGGCGGCTTGGCGATGTACACATGCCCCGCTTCCACCAGCTTGGGAAAGTGCCGAAAAAACAGCGTCAGCAACAGCACCTGAATGTGCGACCCGTCGACGTCGGCGTCACTCAGAATGCAGACCTTGCCATAGCGCAGGCCGCTCAAATCGGGCGTGTCGTTGGCACCGTGCGGGTCCACGCCGATGGCCACCGAGATGTCGTGAATCTCGTTGTTGGCGAACAGGCGGTCACGCTCGACTTCCCACGCATTGAGTATTTTTCCGCGCAGCGGCAGGATGGCCTGCGTCTCTTTGTTGCGGCCCATCTTGGCGCTGCCGCCGGCCGAATCGCCCTCCACCAAAAACAACTCGTTCAGGTTGAGATCGCGGCTTTCGCAGTCGGTCAATTTGCCGGGCAACACCGCCACGCCCGAGCCTTTGCGCTTCTCCACTTTCTGGCTGGCGCGCTGGCGCGTTTGCGCTTGCTTGATGACGAGGTCGGCCAGCTTGCGGCCCAAGTCCACGTGCTGGTTCAGCCACAGCTCGAGCGTCGGCTTGACATAGGCCGATACCAGACGCAGCGCATCGCGGCTGTTCAAGCGCTCTTTGATCTGGCCTTGAAACTGCGGGTCGAGCACTTTGGCACTCAGCACAAAACTGGCCCGCGAGAACACGTCGTCGGGCATCAGCTTTACGCCTTTGGGCAGCAGGCTGTGCATGTCGATGAAGCCTTTTACCGCGGTGAACAAACCGTCTTTCAGGCCCGACTCGTGGGTGCCGCCGTTCACTGTGGGGATCAGGTTCACGTAGCTCTCACGCATGGGCGAGCCGTCTTCGGTGAATGCCACGCACCAGGCGGCGCCCTCGCCTTCTGCGAAATTTTCGGTCTCGCTGCCGTCGGCATAACGGTCGCCCTCAAACAGCGGAATCACCGGATCGGCGTTGAGCGTTTGCATGAGGTAGTCACGCAAGCCGCCACGGTAGGTCCAGGTTTGCACTTCAGCGGTTTTCTCGGTCGTCAACGTGACGATGGAACCCGGCATCAGCACCGCCTTGCTGCGCAGCAAATGCATCAAATCGGCGCGCGGCAAATCGCTTGATTCAAAGTACTTGGCGTCGGGCCAGGCGCGCACGGTGGTGCCGCTTTTTTTGTCGGCCGATTTTTCGGAAAAGATCGCGCGGCGCAGCGCCAACGGCTCGATCACGTCGCCGCCGGAAAACGCCACGGTGGCAACTTGCCCTTCGCGCCATACCGTGACTTCCAGTCGCTTGGACAGCGCGTTGGTCACGCTCACACCGACGCCGTGCAGGCCACCGGAAAAGCTGTAGGCGCCGCCCGAGCCCTTGTCGAATTTGCCGCCCGCATGCAGCTGCGTGAAAACGATTTCCACCACCGGCACTTTTTCCTCGGGGTGCAGGCCAAACGGTATGCCGCGCCCGTCGTCTTGCACGCTGACCGAGCCGTCGGTGTGCAGCGTCACGTCGATGCGCTTGCCGTGCCCCGCCAGAGCTTCGTCGGCCGCGTTGTCGATCACCTCCTGGATGATGTGCAGCGGGTTGTCGGTGCGGGTGTACATGCCGGGGCGCTGCTTGACCGGCTCCAGCCCCTTGAGAACGCGGATTGATGATTCACCGTAGGTTTGTTTGCCTGCGGTTGCTTTGTGGGTCGAGCTTGATTTGGTGGCCATCCGAAGAATTCTACGGAGGCAGGTTGACGAGCCAATCTGCGCGGCAGCGTGCGCGCTGAAAAACCGCAGAAGCTCTCAGCCCTTCAGCAACTGCAAGGCTTGTTGATGCAGACGCGCCTGCGGATTGACCAACGCATTCAACACGCTGAAGTGGTTGGTGTCTGGCACGGCCTCGCACACCGGCACGCATCGGCGGCCCCAGCGGCTTTGAATCAGGCGGCTTTGACGCGCAAATTCCTCGCTCTCCAGGGCGCCATAGACGGTGTTCAATCGGCCGAGCGGTGCCGGAAAAAGCGCGGGGCTCAAACGACGCGCCAGCTTGGCGGTCAGCTGCAAGTCGGCCTTCAAGAACGGCGTTTGGCGCAGCGGCTCCATGTCAAACACGCCCGACACCGACAGCGCGGCAGCCGTCAACTGGGCCGGTAAGTCGGCCGCCAACAACTTGCCGTTGCAGCACAGCAACATGGCCGCCAGGTGGCCGCCGGCGGAATGGCCGGCCACCACGATGCGCGGGGGCTTGGCACCGGGCTTCAAAAAGTGGCGATGCGTCCATGCCAAGGCCTGCGCCATTTGCATGGCGATGGTGTCTATTCCCACCGCCGGACACAAGCTGTAGTTGGGCACCACCACATGCACACCGGCCGCGACGAAAGGCGGTGCCACGAAGGAGTGGTCACGCTTGTCGAGCGCGCGCCACCAGCCGCCGTGAATGAACAACAGCACCGGGGCATCGGGGCCTGATGCGGAATTGCCGGCACCCGCGGCGGGAAATACATCCAGCGTGGGCGCGGGCATTCCGGCAGGCAGCAAGGAGTGCGGCGGCGATGCATCAAGGAAGGGCACGTCCAATTGACACGCCACGCTGTCACGCGCGATTTGCGAATCGCGATCCCACTGCGCAAAGTAGGCCGCGTGGTCGGCAACCCGCGCCCGGTTGTTGTACTGCGCGTTGAGCCATTCGCCTTGAGACAGTTTCTGGTTTGCCATGCGACGCCGATTCCAAATGAGGCGTCCAGCCACCTGGCGCGCGCTCATATTTTCAACCCACGTGCGGCCTCTGTTTGCTAGACTGAAATTCAATCATGGGGGGGTAGCTCAGTTGGGAGAGCGCCGCGTTCGCAATGCGGAGGTCGTGAGTTCGATCCTCATCCTCTCCACCACCTTGGTTCGAGCTTTTTCGATGCGCCGCGAATCGCCAGTCACACAGGTTGCGACCTTGACGTGCTGCAATCCACCTTTCGACGACGCTGATCGGGCGCTGCATGCGGCATTTCCAAAAAGTAAGGCAAGTCGCCGACAAGCTGGGCGCGGGGCTCATCACCGGTGCTGCCGACGACGACCCCAGCGGCCTGGCGACTTACTCGCAAGCTGGCGCGCAGTTCGGCGCGGGCTTGCTCTGGACCATGGCCTTCACCACACCACTGATGATTTCGATTCAGATGGTCAGCGCGCGCATCGGCTGGTTTACCGGACAAGGTCTGGCCGCCAGCATCCGCCGCGTGATGCCGCCTTGGCTCACGGTGGCCATCGTCGCGTTGCTGGTGTTTGCCAACACGCTGAACATCGCCGCCGACATCGCCGCCATGGGCGAGGCCTTGCAGCTGATCGTGGGCGGCCCCGCGCACGGCCATGCGCTGATTTTCGGTGTGCTGTGCACGGTGCTGCCGCTGTGGCTGGGCTTCAACGCAATGGTGAGGGTGCTGAAGTGGCTGACGCTGACACTGCTGGCTTATGTCGCGGTCGTCTTCATGTTGCACGTCAATTGGGAAGCGGTGCTGGTGAAGACGCTGATGCCGCAGCTGCAAGGCAACGGGCCGTACTGGACGATGGTGGTCGCCGTGCTGGGCACCACCATCAGCCCTTACCTGTTCTTTTGGCAGGCCGCGCAAGAGGCCGAGCAGCGCCAACGCCTTGATGCCCAAACCCATGCCGACAGCCACGCCAACAACGTCGCGCAAGTGGCGCAAACCGAGCTTTTTGCCCGTGAACACCTGTGGCGCATCAAGCTGGACACCGTGGTCGGCATGGTGTTTTCCAACCTGATCGCCTTCTGCGTGATGCTGGCCACGGCACTGACGCTGAACCAGCACGGCATCACCGACATTCAGACCACCAGGCAGGCCGCCGAGGCGCTGCGCCCGCTGGCCGGCAACTTTGCTTTCACGCTGTTTGCGCTGGGCGTGATCGGCACTGGAATGCTTGCCGTGCCGGTACTGGCTGCATCGTCGGCCTACGCGGTGGCCGATGCCTTCAACTGGCGTTCGGGGCTTGACCAGCGCCTGATCGAGGCGCGCGGCTTTTTCAGTGTGATTGCCTTGGGAACGGTGGTCGGAACCTTGGTTGATTTCACGCCACTCGACCCGATCAAGGCCCTGGTCTGGAGCGCCGTGGTGAACGGCGTCATCGCGGTGCCGATCATGGCCGTGATGATGTGGCTGGGCATGCGCAAAGACATCCTCGGCGACCACACGCTGACGCGTCGGCATCAGGTGTTGGGCTGGTTTGCCACCGCGGTGATGGCGCTGGCGGTGATTGCGATGCTGGTCACGGGATGATTCTCGGCGAACGGCGTGGCGCTGGGGGCCGCCAGCGCTCAGTACAAGATCTCGACCGGCACGTCGAAGATGTAGCCCGCGCCACGCTCGGTTTTGATGAACCGCGGACGCGATGCGTCAGCTTCGATTTTGCGGCGCAGCCGCAGGATTTGGACGTCGATGGTGCGGTCGTAAACCTCTGCGTTGTGCAGTCGCGAAAGTCCCAGCAACTGATCGCGGCTCAGCACCCGCTGCGGCGCGGCGCAAAGAGCAGCCAGCAGACTGAATTCGCCGTTGCTCAGGTCCAGCCTGCGGCCGTCGGGGGCGGTGATTTTCCGTGTGCGCAGGCTCAGTTCCCAGCCAGCAAAGCGGAACGCGCGGCGGTGGTCGTCGCGCGATGGCAGTTCGCTTTGAGTCTGGTATCGCCTCAGCACGGCACGGATTCGGGCCAACAACTCGCGCGGGCTGAAGGGCTTGGTCACGTAATCGTCGGCGCCCAGCTCCAGCCCCATCACCCGGTCAGCCTCTTCGGCCTTGCCGGTGAGCAGCACGATGGGCACAGCTGCGCGTTCGCGCAACTTGCGGGTCAGCTGCATGCCGTCCTCGCTGGGCAAACGCAGGTCGAGAACCACCAAGTCGATGACTTGGCTATCGAAAACCGCAATCATCTCCGCGCCGCTGGCCACCGCGGTGACACGGAACTCGTTTTCCGCCAAGTATTCAAGCAACAGGTCGCGCAGCGCAGGGTCGTCGTCGACGACCAAAATATGGCTGGGCTTCTTGGCGAAGGTTGGCGCTGCGGCAGTCACGGGAATCAAGAGTGGACGTCTTGTGCACATTTCATGCAGACGACTGTAGTACCTGAGCTTCTGCGTCTGAACCCACTCGGCCCAACCGAAACTCCTGCTTCCCCTTGATCTCAGCCCTGTTTGCGTTGCTCTGATGCGGCCACCTGAAAACGCCACCGCGCCCACCGCTGAGCAACTTGCTGCCCCACGTTGGCGCGAACTTCTGCGAACACGAGGCGTGCTGGCCGTGCTGGTTGTCGAGTTGCTCATTGCGATCATGGTGGTGTACGGCCTGTGGGCATTGCGCCGCCAAACGTTGTACAGCGAGATGGGCATGCTCGCCTCCCTTTCGGCTGCCATGGCAGCGCAGGCCGACAGCACTCTGGACGTGGCCGACGCCGCACTGCGCGCTACGCGGGACGAACTGAGCCAGGGCTTGCTCGTGCCCGGCACCGATGCGGCCCACTCGTTGCTGCGTGCACGTGCGGCGGCCCTGCCCAAGTTCAAGGCGCTAACTGTCCTGAATGAGAAAGGCATTCGTGTGGACACCTCGATTGACGAGCCGGCCTCGGCGTTGCCTGCGACGAATCGGGATTTCTTCGTGGCCGCTCGCGAGGTGCTTGAGCCCACACTGTTTGTCGGCAGCCCCACAGTCAATGGGTTCGGTGACAAACCCACCATCGTCGTGTCGATGAACTGGCGCAGTCCGGCCGGCGATTTCAAGGGTGTCGTGGCTTTGGCAGCCGACCCTGAATTCTTGGACGGGGGCTTCGAGCGCATTGCGCCGACGCCAGACACCAGCCTGGCCATCTACAGACGCGACCGCGAACTGGTGTCGGATGGCCCCGGCGACGGCTCAATGCGACTGCTGCCTGCCAGCATCATGAACGCGATGTGGGCCGACGCCACGCCCCAGACGCCGCGCCTTGTGACCCTGGCAGACCGACAAGTCAGGCTGGTGGCCGCTCACCCGCTGCAGCGTTTTCCGCTGATGGTCGTCATCACCCGCGATGTGCAGGCGGTTCTCGTTGAGTGGACGGAACAGGCCTGGCTGGTGGGTTCATTCGCAGCGTCGGCGTTGATCGTGACGTTGATGCTGACGCTGCGAAGTGTTCGCGAGCAAGCGTTGCGGCGTGCCTCGCAATTGGCGCACACCATCCAACAAGAACGCGCCATCAGGGCCTTCGACGCCGCGCAAGAAGGCCACTGGGAATGGAGTCCGGTCACGCGGCGGAGCCACCTGTCGCCACGCATGAAGGAGTTGATGGGAGCAGCACGCAGCGAGCCCCTTGGCGGCGGCACAGGAGCTGAGTCCGGTTTGCTCGAGTACCCCACCGTCCACCCGGAAGACTTGATTCCCCTGCGTGAGGCATTCATGGCCCACAGCCAAGACGAGAGCCACAGTCCGGTGTTCGACTTCACCTTCCGCGTTCGGCACGCTGACGGGCAGTGGCATCACATTCGCACACGCGGCCACGCTTGGCGAGACGCGGGCGGCAGGTCCGCGCTGTTCAGCGGGACGGGCACAGATGTCAGCGCGGAGGTCGAAGCCGCTCACCACAAGCGGCAGCTTGAAGACCAGTTGCAACGTGCCCTGAAGCTGGAGGCACTGGGCACGCTGGCCGGTGGTGTGGCGCACGACTTCAACAACATTCTGGCGGCCATCGTTGGTTATGGCGAACTCGCGCACAACGCCGCGACTCCAGGTTCAGCCCAGGCGCGCCAGCTCGACCAAGTGCTGCGCGCCGGCCAGCGCGGCAAGACGTTGGTCGAGCGCATCCTTTCGTTCAGCCGCAACGCGCCCAGACAGCACACAACCTTCCTGGTGCAGCCCGTGATTGAAGAGGTGTTGCAGTTGTTGACGGCATCGATGCCTGAGCCGACACACCTCGACTGCCAACTCGATGCTCCTCGGGCTGCCATCGTCGGTGACACCGCGGCGCTGTACGAAGCGGTGATGAATTTGTGTTCCAACGCCTTGCAGGCCATGCCCAACGGTGGAACGCTCACGGTCGAACTGACCACCTTGAACGCGCCCCAACCGCTGCTCCTGTCCGAAGGAAGCCTGGATCCCGGTGATTACGCGCGATTGGCTGTGACCGACGATGGCGGCGGCATCGCGCCCGAAATAATGGGGCGCCTGTTTGAGCCTTTTTTCACCACGAAAGGCCCGAGTAAAGGCACCGGCTTGGGCCTGGCAGTGGTGCACGGCGTAGTCGCTGACCTGGGCGGCGCTATTGATGTGCAGAACATGCCCTGCCGCGGTGCGCGCTTCGTTCTGTACTTTCCCTGCTCAGAAGCCGCACCCAAAGATGACCCCGCGGCGCACGCCACAACGCCCCGCGGCCAGGGACAGACAGTGCTGGTGGTCGACGACGAGCCCGCATTGGTAGAACTCGCAGAAGAAATGTTGGCGAGCCTGGGTTACGAGCCCGTTGGCTTTGTTCACAGTGAACAGGCCCTGGCTGCATTCAGCGCCGACCCAGACCGCTTCGATCTGGTGCTGACCGACGAGGTCATGCCTCACATGAACGGCACAGTTTTGGCGACGGCCTTGCGCGCCGTGCGTACCCGGCTTCCGATCGTGCTGGCCAGCGGCTACGGCGGCCCCCACCTGGAAGACAGCGCAGGCGCCGCCGGCGTCACTGTGCTCGTGAAGAAGCCGCTCGTGCGGGCCGAATTGGCCAGGGCCGTGGCTCAAGCGCTTCGGTGCGTCGCCTCACCACGACACCAGTGATCTCCTGAAGCTGGAAGCGGCGAGCGGATTCAGCCGACTCCCACCCCGCTTGCGCAGCCGTGTCAGCGGACATGTTCGAGCGCCTAGGCGCGCCCGGTCCCGACATGTTTCAAATGTAATGAGCCCCGTAACACGCCAATGCATCGCGACGGCCAGACTCAGTGCAAATCCATCGCTCCTTAACGCTGGCCATCGGGCGCCAGACAGCCAGCGCTCAAAAACTCAAAGAGGGAGACAGAGGACATGCAGAACCAGAAAGTCCTGCGCGGCTTCGCGCTGATCGCCGTGGCGATGTTCTTCGGCCTGCAAGCAGCCACCTACCGTTTGGGCACATTGTCCAAAGCGGGTGCAGGCTTGTTCCCGTTGCTGGTCAGCGGGATGGTCGGGCTGATCGGCTTGACGATGCTGGTGCAAGCTCGCTTCGAAGACGCAGAGCCCATGACCTTCAACGTCAAGAACATCGCATTGATCATGGTCAGCCTGATCGGTTTCGTGCTGACAGCCCAGTACCTGACGATGTGGTTGGCAATCCCGTATCTGGTGTTCGTGGCAACGCTGGCGGGCACCGACTATTCCTGGGTTCGCAACCTCAAGATCTGCACAGCGTTGCTGGTAATGGCTTTGGGATTCCAGCATTTCCTTGGCCTGAATCTGCACTTGCTTTGAAGGCCGACTCATGGAAATTCTGAACAACCTGGCATTTGGCTTCTCTCACGCGCTCACCCCTTACAACCTGATGTACTGCGCCATCGGCTGCATGGTGGGCACCCTCGTCGGCCTGCTGCCCGGCCTGGGCCCGCTGTCCACCATCAGCCTGCTGCTGCCGCTGACCTACGCCATCCCGACCGACGGAGCGCTGATCATGCTGGCGGGCATTTATTACGGTGCGCAGTACGGCGACAGCGTCAGCGCGATCACCATGAAAATTCCCCACGCCAGCAGCATCGTCGCCTGCATCGACGGCTACGCCATGACGCTGAAGGGCAAAACCGGCTTGGCGTTGTTCACGGCCGGTGTGTCCAGCTTTATCGGTGGATCCGTGGCCATCGTCGTGCTGTCCACCTTGGCACTGCCGCTGGCCGAAGTAGCGTTTCTGTTTGGCCCGGCAGACTACTGCGCGCTGATGATGGTGGGCTTCGTGTGCGTGAGCTACGTGACCACCGGCGGCAGCTTGCTGAGTGGTCTGGCCATGGCCTTGGTCGGCGTGTTGTTGGGTGCCATCGGCACCGACGTCATCAGCGGCTCACAGCGCTTCACCTTCGACCTGCCATTCCTGTCTGACGGCATCGGGTTGATCAGCGTGGCGCTGGGTTGCTTCGGCATTGCCGAGATCACTAAAAACCTTGACGTGAACAACAAGTTCACGCCCTTCAATGGCCGCATTGACCTCATCCCCACCTGGCCCGAGTTCAAACGCATCATCCCCAGTGCCTTGCGAGGCAGCGTGGTCGGCTCGATCATGGGTCTGCTGCCCGGCGGCGGGCCCACGATGGCGCAGTTCGGGGCCTATGCGGTGGAAAAGAAATTCAGCAAATACCGCAGCGAGATCGGCGCGGGTGCCATTGAGGGCGTCGCAGGACAAGCCGCCGCAGACGAGGCCGCCGCGCGCACCAGCTTCATCCCGCTGATGGCCATCGGCATTCCAGAAAACGCCGTCATGGCGCTGATGATGGCCGCCTTCATCGTCAAGGGCATTCAACCTGGCCCGAACATGATTGCCCAGCATCCGGATCTGTTTTGGGGTCTGGTGGCAAGCATGTGGATCGGTAACTGCTTTCTGTTGGTGCTGAACGTACCCATGGTGAAGTACTGGTTGTCGGTGTTCAAGATTCCCTATGCGGCGCTGTTCCCGTCGATCTTGTTCTTCTGCTGCATCGGCACCTTCAGCATCAACAACAACCTCGACGACATTTACGTCACCGCCGTATTTGGGCTGTTGGGTTATGGCTTCTTGCGTCTGGGACTGGAGGCCGCGCCGCTGATGCTGGGTTTCATCCTGGGGCCGATGCTGGAAGAGAACTTTCGCCGCGCCATGTTGCTCAGCCGTGGCAGTTTCTCGGTGTTCGTCACACGGCCTATCAGCGCAACGTTGGTGTTGTTGGTAGCCGGCTTTTTCTTCTGGCAAATCGTCATCTTCGCGCGGCAGGTGCGCGGGCGCGCGAAGTCCAGCGCGGCCTTGCCACAAGCAATGTAGGGCGGCACGGCTGAGCGCTGCTGTCACGCGCTCAGCGACCTCAACTCGCAAAACGAGATCTGCGGCGGGCACTGCCTTTGTGGCGCAGGCCCTGCCCTAGCGCGCATGCGCCCAAACACGCAGGCCCTGCCCGAGCGCGCAGGCGCCCAAACACGCAGCAAACAGGCGCAAGCGAATTCAGACCCAAGGTCGTTGCGCTCGGCTAGATTCCCACCTGAGCCATCGGGGCCATCAGGGCTCGATCGAGGCGACTTCGGCACACCCCAGGCCCGTGCACAAGGTAGCCACC
>JBBRGA010000090.1:0-13761 GCA_038241115.1 Burkholderiales bacterium
ATCAAGCCGCATTGAATCCTTCGACTCGGTCAGCCCGAGCCGCTCAATTTTTTGAATAATCCTTAGGAGAAAAATCCATGATGAAGGGCCAACTCGCCGGCTTGATGAAACAAGCCCAAGCGATGCAAGACAACATGAAAAGGCGCAGGACGAACTGGCCAACATCGACGTGGAAGGCCAGTCGGGTTCGGGTTTGGTCAAGGTCACCATGAGCTGCAAACACGACGTCAAACGCGTGAGCATTGACGCCACGCTGATGGCCGACGACAAGGACATGCTGGAAGATTTGCTGGCCGCCGCGTTCAACGACGGGCTGCGCCGTGCCGAAGAAGTTTCCAGCGCGAAGATGGGCAAGCTGACAGCGGGCATGCCGATGCCGCCCGGCATGAAATTCCCGTTTTGAACATGGGTTTTTTGCGGGCCAACAGTCGTGATGAAGCACGCAGAAATTGCACTATCGGCCCGTCCCGGTCAACGATGAAAACGACCCCCGTTCGCCCTGAGGTATCGAAGGGTTCACATCCCCGAGAAAATCGCCTGAACAGCAGAGCTTGAGCAGTGAATAAATCATCCAGTCAAAGCGCCGATGGCTGCCCCTGAACCGCTGCTCGATGAATTGATCGAATCGCTGCGTCGTTTGCCCGGCGTGGGCGTGAAGTCAGCGCAGCGCATGGCGTTTCACTTGTTGCAGCACGACCGCGAAGGCGCGCAAACGCTGGGTTTGGCGCTTCAGGCTGCTGCTTCCAACGTGGGCCACTGCCAGCGCTGCCACACCTTTACCGAAGCGCCTGTTTGCAAAACCTGTTTGGACAACACGCGCGACGCGCGCCTGCTTTGCGTGGTCGAGTCACCCGCTGACCAAGCTGCGTTAGAGCGTACCGGCAGCTACCGGGGTCTTTACTTTGTGCTGATGGGCCGCATCAGCCCGCTTGACGGTATCGGCGTGCAAGACATAGGTCTGTTGCCGCTGGTCGTTCGCGCCACAGACGGCAGCGTTGATGAAGTCATCATCGCCACCAACTTCACTGCCGAAGGCGAAGCCACGGCACATGTGGCATCTGAAGCCTTGAAGTCGCGCGGCGTGAAAGTCACGCGTCTGGCGCGTGGCGTGCCGGTGGGCAGCGAGTTGGAGTACGTCGATCTGGGCACGATTGCCCATGCGCTGAGCGACAGGCGTTGACCACGCCGTCACGACGGCAAACTGCGAGGCCTGGCGCCTTGATGTTGTCCGTCAACGATGTTTGCGGACTGGTTTGCTGGCGGCCTTGACACTGCGGCTTGTTGAAGCCGCGGCTTTCACGCTTCCGCGTGCGTGAACCGCGGCCTCGACGCTGCGTTTGTGAGGCACAAAAACCACCACCGTGGAACCGGGCTTGAAAGTCGCGGTGGCGGCTACTTTGTTCCACACCGCCACCTGCGAGGCGCTGACTTTGTAGCGTTTGGCCACGCTGGCTACGGTGTCGTGCTTTCCTGCGCGCATTGCCACGCGCCGCTGCGCAGGCACGTCGGGCGCCAAGCTCATGGTGGCGTTCTCGGCAATTTGTTCAGACACATCGGCCACACGCTGCGCACTGCGCGGAACCAATAAGGTAGAGCCCGCCATGACCAGCATGCGCGCCGGAATGCGGTTGATCTCGCGCAGACTGCTTTCGCTCATGCCCACTTCTTTTGCGGCGGCCGAGGGATGCAGCGTCTTCGGCGCCACCCAAGCCGTCCAGGTCGCGAGCGGCCCGCGGTGAGTGGCCAAGCTGCGGACAAACAAATTCGCGTTGTCATAAGGCAGCAGCACCTGCGGCGTGCCTGCGGCCAGGATCACAGGTTTGTTCATTTGCGGGTTCAAGGTTTTGAACTCGTCCAAAGCCACGCCAGACAGCTTGGTGGCAATGTCCACATCGATGTCACGCGCAATCGGCACGCTCAGAAAATACGGGTGGTTGCGCAGGGCGGGGAGTGAAATGGCAAAGGCTTCGGGCCGGGCTACGATGTTTTTGACGGCTTGCAGTTTGGGCACGTAGTAGCGCGTTTCTTCTGGCATCCGCAGGCTGAGGTAGTCGGTCGGCAAGCCTTCTGCTTGATTGCGTTTGATGGCGCGCTGCACGCTGCCTTCGCCCCAGTTGTAAGCGGCCAAGGCCAGATGCCAATCACCAAACATTTTGTGCAGCTTGCCGAGGTAGTCGAGGGCGGCGCGGGTCGAGGCCAGCACATCGCGACGGTCGTCGCGAAACACGTTCTGTTTGAGCGAAAAGTGCTTGCCTGTCATAGGCATGAACTGCCAAATTCCCGATGCTTTGGCTGACGACAGGGCCTGCGGGTTGAAGGCACTTTCGATGAAAGGCAGCAAAGCCAATTCGGTGGGCATGCCGCGCCGCTGCACCTCTTCAACAATGTGGAACAGGTAGCGGCCGCCTCTCTCGGTCATGCGCTGTACGTAATCAGGGCGAGTGGCGTACCACTGCTCGCGGTTGCGCACCAGGTCGGTGTCAAGGTCAGGCATGGCGAAACCTGAACGCACGCGTGCCCACAGGTCCAAAGTCGCAGATTGATCGGCCAAATCAAGCTGCGCATCGGGGCGCAGAGGGTCGACCGGCATCACCACGACACGTTCGTCAGTTGCCGCCGGTGCCGGCGTCAAAGGCGCTGGTTTGCCGGATGTTTCAGGCGCACGGACCTCACCGGTCGAGGCATTGGGCGTGGCCACCGACACCGAGCCTGAGGTTGGAGTGGGCGAGGGAGATGCCGCAGCTTCAGAGGCGGTGGGGTAGGGCGTCGAAGTGGCTGCGCATCCCGCCAACATGACCCCAAACAAAAAAATGCAAAACGTGGTGGCGCGCGTTTTGGTGGAACGCAAATCTCGAGAAGAGCAAGTCATCGGTACTCGTTTTTCCAAAGCCGCAGCGCGGCAAAGACGTCGGTAGGAGAGTGGCTGGCCGCACCGTGTGCCAGAGCCGACTGCACCACTGCGGCTTCCGCGCAGCGCAGAAACGGGTTTATTTTTTTCTCTTGTGCCACGCTGCTGGGCAAAGTGAACAAGCCGTGGGCTCGTTGGTTTTGACACCACTTTGTATACGCCTGAAGCTCGTGGTTGTGTGGCTCCACCGCGTTGGCAAATTTCAGGTTGGACAGCGTGTACTCGTGGGCGCAGCAAACGCGGGTTGCTCCGGGCAAGTCGCCCAGGCGACTCAGCGATTTGTGCATTTGCGAAGCGGTTCCTTCAAACAGCCGTCCGCAGCCGCCGGAGAACAGGGTGTCCCCGCAAAACAAGATGGGCGCCTCGTCTGAGTTGAAGGTGTGAAAGTAGGCAATATGACCAGCGGTATGGCCTGGCACGTCCAGCACTTCAAACTCCATCCCTGCAGCACAAATGCGGTCAGCGTCGCGCAGTGCTTGATATGGCCGTGGAATGTTCTCTAGCGCAGGCCCGAACACAGGGCCTTTCAAAAATGGCCGCAGCGCGTCGATACCGCCGACGTGGTCGCCGTGATGGTGCGTCACTAGAATTGCAGCCAAGTTGAGGCCGAGGGATGACAGTGCTGCCAGCACGGGCGCGCTGTCTCCAGGGTCCACCACCACCGCGTCGCGACCGTCGTGAAGCATCCAGATGTAGTTGTCGTTGAACGCAGGAAGCGCAAACAGATTCATGACCATGGCGGAGTCGAGTATAGGGACAGGTACCAGTGCGGGGATGGGCCTGAGTGAATGGCTCCAGACCCCCGCAGGCGCCTACCTTTTGGCCTGGGAACAAAAGCACATCGATCTGGCCGTGGCGGACGTGTTTGGCTTTCATGCAGTGCAACTGGGCATGCCGCAGCTGCAGGCTTTGCGGGCCAACCGCATGCCCGATCGCTGGCTTGCGCTGGACGGTGGCCAAACCGAAGGCCGCAATGGACACGAACACGAACACGAACACGAAAGCGAACTGCCTCCCCAAGCAGTGGCCATCCACTGCGACTTCGACGCCCTGCCTTTCGACAGCGGCAGTCTTGACTTGATGGTGTTGCCGCACGCGCTGGAACTGGCGCGTGACCCGCACTTGGCGCTGCGAGAGGTAGAACGCGTGCTCCGGCCCGAGGGGCGCGTGGTTGTGATCGGGTTCAACCCCGCCAGCTTGTGGGGCTTGCGCCAACGTTTGGGCCACGTCGGTGAGCGCGTTGCCGCGGGCCGTGGTCCGGCCTTGATCCTGCCCAGAGCCGGCGAATTTTTGGGCCACCGGCGCTTGCGCGACTGGTTGCACCTGTTGAGCTTCGAAGTCGAAAGTGGAAGTTTCGGCGGCTACCGCCCTCCGTTTCGGTCTGAAAAGTGGCTGGGTCGCTTCGAGTGGACCGAGCGCGCCGGCGAACGCTGGTGGCCGATGTTGGGGGCCGTCTACATGCTGAGCGCGGTCAAGCGAGTGCGTGGCATGCGTTTGGTGGGCCTGGCCCGCAAACAACGCCAACACGGCAATGCGGTGGCCTCACCGGCGGTGGTCTCGCAGCATCACCGTGTGCTAGAGCGACCACAGACAGAACCTATGGAAATTTCATGACCGTTGCCACCGAGCAAGCTCAAATCGTCAAGCCTTCGGTCGTCATCTACACCGACGGGGCGTGCAAAGGCAACCCAGGGCGTGGTGGCTGGGGCGCTTGGTTGCAGGCCGCAGGCCATGAAAAAGACCTTTGTGGCGGCGAGGTGCTCACTACCAACAACCGCATGGAACTGACTGCGGTGATCGAAGCCTTGGTGTCGCTCAAGCGCAGCTGCAACATCACCATCTACACCGACAGCGAATACGTGCGCAAAGGCATCACCGAATGGATACACGGTTGGAAGCTGCGGGGCTGGAAAACAGCCGATAAAAAGCCGGTGAAGAACGCTGACCTGTGGCAGCGTTTGGACGCTCTGCGCGCGTTGCACCAAGTGGATTGGCGCTGGGTCAAAGGCCACGCGGGCGATCCCGGCAATGAGCGCGCTGATGCGCTGGCGAATCGGGGTGCGGCAGGCGAGGTTTTGAGTGCCTGATCTTTTGTGCGAAGTTGGGGGTGAATCCCAGGATATGGGCCGCACCGAAGGTTCGTATCGCCGCTATTGGCAACTCACCGTCAGCCTCACGGTCAAGTTGTTGTGCCTGTGGTTTGTGCTTACCTTCGGCCTCATTTTTTTCGCGCGCGATCTGCAATTTAAGTTCTTTGGTTGGCCTTTCGGATTTTGGGCGGCAGCCCAGGGCGTCTTGTTGGTCTACTTGGGTTTGATTGCGTTTTATGCCTTTGCCATGAACCGGCTGGACGCCGCGCATGGCGTGGCTGAGAGTTCCAGCGATGACTGAGCCGCGCACGCCGGCTTGGAACGGGCGGGCTTTCAAGTCCAGGCTCAACCGCATTTATTTGGGCTACACGGCTGCATTCGTCGTCTTTGTGTTGACGCTGGGCATGCTGGAACGCATGGGCCTTCCCAAGCGTTGGATTGGCGTGATCTTTCTGCTGTCCACAGTGGCGCTTTATGCGGTCATTGGCATCCTCAGCCGCACCACTGACGCGGCCGAGTACTACGTGGCGGGGCGGCGTGTGCCGGCCATGTACAACGGCATGGCCACGGGCGCGGATTGGATGTCGGCTGCGTCCTTTATCGGTTTGGCAGGCACCCTGTACCTGCAGGGTTACGGCGGCTTGGCTTTTGTGATGGGCTGGACCGGCGGCTACTGTTTGGTGGCGTTGTTTTTGGCGCCCTACCTGCGCAAATTTGGAGAGTTCACGATCCCTGATTTTTTGGCGGCGCGCTTTGGTGGCAACTGGCCCCGACTGGTTGGCGTGGTTGCTGCGATCCTGTGCTCTTTTGTTTATCTGGTGGCTCAGTTGTACGGCGTGGGCCTCATCACGGCGCGCTTGACGGGCGTTGATTTCGTCGTAGGCATTTTTTTGGGGCTGGGCGGCATGCTGGTGTGTTCGTTTTTGGGCGGCATGCGCGCGGTCACCTGGACTCAGGTGGCCCAGTACATCATTTTGGTGATTGCTTATTTGGTGCCGGTGGTGTGGTTGTCGGTGAAGCAAACTGGCGTGCCTGCGCCTCAAGTCGCCTACGGCCAACAGCTGGAGAAAGTCAGTCAGCGTGAATTGGTTTTGTTGGCCGACCCCAAAGAGCAGGAAGTCGCGCTGGCCTTCAAGGCTTTGGCTGAGGATTACTCAGCGCGCCTGCGCGATGTGCCGCGCGCCATGGCGCTGGAGCGCGAAAGTGTTGAGAAAAAAGCCGCCCAACTTCGTTTGGCAGATGCGCCTTTGGCCCAGATTCAGGCAGCTGAAAAAGCAGTTGCCTTGTTGCCGAAAAGTGAAGCTGCCGCGCGAGATCTCTGGACCAAAGCCGCCGCTTTGAATGAAGCCCGCGCCAAGCCTTTGGGCGGAATGCCGCCGCACGCCCAGGCGTTTGCGGGCGACCCGAACGGCAGCCCGTCTGAGCGGGCGGTTTACAGCGACTCGCGAACCAATTTTCTGGCTTTGGTTTTTTGCTTGATGCTGGGCACTGCCGGACTGCCGCACATCCTTGCGCGCTGTTACACCACGCCTTCTGTAAAAGCCGCGCGTGAGTCGGTGGTGTGGTCGCTGTTTTTCATACTGCTTCTGTATCTCACAGCGCCCGCGTTGGCGGTGTTGGTCAAGTACGAGGTGCTGACTTCATTGGTGGGTTTGCCTTTCGACCAATTGCCCGCGTGGGTAGGCATCTGGAGCAAGCTTGATTCGTCTTTGCTGTCGGTGGTGGACATCAACCGCGACGGCATCTTGCAATTGGGTGAGCTGCGCATGGGCGGCGACATGGTGATGCTGGCGACGCCGGAGATTGCAGGGCTGCCCTATGTCGTCTCGGGCATGGTGGCAGCCGGCGGCTTGGCGGCGGCGTTGTCGACCGCCGACGGCTTGTTGTTGACCATTGCCAATGCGCTGTCGCACGATGTTTATTACAAAGTGCTGCGACCGACTGCCAGCAACGCTCAGCGTGTGATCTTCTCGAAGGTCATGCTGTTGGCGGTGGCTTTGGCGGCGGCGGCCGTGGCGGCGCAGCGGCCGGCTGACATCGTTTTTTTAGTCTCGGCTGCGTTTTCACTTGCGGCCTCGGCCTTTGTTCCCGCCTTGGTCCTGGGTGTGTTTTGGCAACGCGCCAATCGGTGGGGGGCGGTTTCAGGCATGGTCTCGGGTTTGGCTATGAGTTGCTACTACATCGTGCAGAACGACGCCTGGATGCGCGGGTTGCTGGGAGTCACATCGCCGATCAATCTGTGGTTTGGCATTCAACCGATCTCAGCGGGCGTGTTTGGCGTGCCGACAGGTTTGGCGGTGATCGTCTTGGTGAGCTTGCTCACGCCCGCGCCCGACGAAAGGACGCTCGCGTTTTTGCGAAATATTCGCCAGCCTAAGGCGGTTTAAGGAAGCTGCTGAGGGAATGCGCGGTGAAGCCGCACCGCTGGCCTATAATCATGGGCTGACCTTGCCACACCCAATCGACATGCCGGATTTACCGCGCATCGGCACGGGGTGGCTTCCCGACCCAGCTTCGGCCGATATCCGGCTGCGGGGGCGGAAACCCAAAGGAGTTGTCATGCGTCACTATGAGATCGTTATCTTGATCCATCCGGATCAGAGCGAACAAGTTCCAGCCATGCTGGAACGATACAAAAGCACCATCGCCGCTGGCGGCGGCAAAGTGCACAGAATTGAAGATTGGGGCCGTCGCCAGATGGCTTACCTGATTCAAAAACTCGCCAAAGCCCACTATCTGTGCCTGAACATCGAGTGCAGCAAAGAAGTGCTGGCTGAGATTGAAACGGGCTTTCGCTTCAACGATGCGGTTCTGCGTCACTTGACCGTGCTGAAAAGCAAGGCTGAGACAACACCGTCGGTAATGATGAAGTCGGTCGACAAAGAGGACAACCGCAAGCCGGCCCCTCAGCAGGAAACCACCCACTGAAGTTGACAGAAGCGTCGGTGCTTCACCCGAGCGCGCAGTGAACCGTTTGGTTCTCACGGCTCAACTGGTGGAGCGAAGCGCTGTGAGGTACACCCCGGCCGGTCTGCCGGCCCTGGACTTGAGCTTGAGGCACGAGTCCGAGGTCACACAAGACGGCCAAATTCGCAAAGTCTCGATGGAAATTCGGGCCAGAGCGATTGGTGAGATCACGCAGCGAGTGTCGGAAATCGAAATTGGAAGCCACCACGGTTTTGCCGGCTTCCTCGGTTCTCAGCGCAACGGACGCGGTGTCGTATTTCATGTGACCGAGCTGGACTGAATTCAACATTCACCCGACTTATCCCCAATAATTTCTACAGAACAAACTGAGGTTCAAGATGCCACCACCATCACGCGGTAAGGGTAAGTTTTCAAAAGATCGCAAGCCGAAACGCAACACGCAATCGCTGCTGTTTCGTCGCAAACGCTTCTGCCGTTTTACGGTCACCAACGTTGTTGAGATTGACTACAAAGACGTCGAAACATTGCGCGACTTCATCGGCGAGAACGGCAAAATCACGCCCGCACGCCTGACCGGCACGCGCGCTTTCTTCCAGAGACAGCTGACCACGTGTATCAAACGTGCTCGCTTCCTGGCCATGCTGCCGTACAGCGACCAGCATCGCGTTTAAGGAGCCATCAACATGCAAGTGATCCTGCTCGACAAAGTGGCCAACCTCGGCAATCTCGGCGACGTCGTCAAGGTGAAAGATGGTTACGCCCGCAACTTTTTGATCCCCAGCCGCGCAGCACGCCGTGCCACGCCCAAGGCGATTGAGGAGTTCGAAATCAAGCGCGCTGAGCTCGAGAAAGCTGCCGGCGAACGTTTTGCCGCGGCGCAATCCCTTGGCGAAAAAATGAGCGGTCGCACGGTCCACATCACGCAAAAAGCGGGTGTGGACGGACGCTTGTTCGGCTCAGTCACGAACAACGACATTGCCGAAGCACTGACCCGCATCGACTTCAAAATCGTCAAGGCGCAGGTGCGCATGCCCAACGGCCCGTTGAAGACGGTTGGCGAACACACGGTGACGGTTGCTCCGCACACTGACGTGGTTGTCGAAGTCAAAGTGGTGGTGGTCGGCGAAACCGACTGATCGGTTTTCCGCGGGTTGTTGCACAGCGACACGAAGGGCCGGTTCAACCGGCCCTTTTTTATTTCTTCGAGCACTTATTGCACTTGCTCACCGCTCTTCCACCTTCGTTCCACAGGCTTTTCCACAGGCCTTGAATTTGCCACTCTTATGATCGTGTGATGTCTGCCGTTTTCTCATCTCCTGCCTTCTCGTCGCCTGAATTCAATGCGTCTGCATCACGCCCCGACGACGAAGTGGCGCGCTTGCGCATACCGCCGCATTCGGTCGAGGCCGAGCAAAGCGTGCTGGGAGGCCTGCTCATCGACAACAGCGCTTGGGACCGTGCCGGTGATTTGTTGAGCGACAGCGATTTCTATCGCTACGAACATCGATTTATTTACGCGGCCATCGGCGCGCTGGTGAATGCCACCAAACCTGCCGACGTGATCACCGTCTTCGAGCAGCTGCAAAGTCTGGGCAAGGCAGACGAATGCGGAGGGCTGGTTTATCTGAATGCTTTGGCGCAAAGCGTGCCCAGCGCGGCCAACATGCGGCGCTATGCCGAGATCGTGCGAGAGCGCGCGGTGCTGCGCAAACTGGTGGCGGTGAGCGACGAGATCGCCACAACCGCTTTCAACCCGCAAGGCCGTCAAGTCTCGGAAATATTGGACGAAGCCGAGGGCAAGATTTTCCGCATCGGCGAGGAAGGGTCGCGCTCGCGCGAAGGTTTCCAAAGCATGGACACCCTGGTCGTGCAGTTGCTCGACCGCGTGACCGAGCTGTATGAAAACGGTGCCGAAGACGTCACCGGTGTGCGCAGCGGTTATGTTGATTTAGACCGCATGACCTCGGGCTTCCAGCCTGGCGATCTGGTAGTGCTTGCTGCGCGGCCGTCGATGGGGAAAACCGCATTGGCGCTCAATATCGCCGAGCATGTGGCCGTCAACGAGGGCCTGCCAGTGGTGGTTTTTTCCATGGAAATGGGTGCGGCTCAATTGGCGCTGCGCTTGGTCGGTTCGATGGGTCGCATCGACCAAAGCAATCTGCGCACCGGCCGTTTGAAAGACGACGAATGGGGCCGCTTGTCAGAAGCCGTCGAGAAGCTCGGCAGCGTGAGCATGTTCATCGACGAAAGCTCGGCGCTCACGCCCAGCGAGGTTCGCGCCCGGGCACGCCGCCAGGCGCGGCAGTGCGGTCAACTGGGCTTGATCGTGGTGGACTATTTGCAACTCATGAGCGGCAGTGGCGGCTCCAGCGATGAGAACCGAGCCACCGTGATCGGCGAAATTTCACGCGGCTTGAAGTCGCTGGCCAAAGAGTTGAAGTGCCCGGTGATCGCGCTGTCTCAGCTCAACCGAAGTGTCGAAAGCCGCACCGACAAGCGACCCATGATGAGCGACCTTCGTGAATCGGGCGCGATCGAGCAAGACGCCGACATCATCATGTTCATCTACCGTGATGATTACTACACCAAGGAAGCATCGAAAGAGCCGAACATCGCCGAAGTGATCATCGGCAAGCAACGCAACGGCCCTACCGGAACCGTCAAACTGTTTTTCAACAAGCCGCTTACCAAGTTCGACAACCTGGCACCCGGCAGTTACGGCAGCGGCGGCAACGAGTACTGATCGCCTCATGGGGTCAATCAGGCGTTCCGACTTCGCCTGCCGCGCCCGCAAGACAGCATCACCTCGGCCCAGTCATCTGGGCTTCCACCGTAGGCTGCTGGCTTATTTGTTCATCTTCATGGTGGAATTTTCTTGCTTGCTCAGAAACGCATCGAACGCGGCGATTTCCTTTTTCTGTGCAGCGATGATGGCCTTGGCCATCTTCTTCATTTGCGGATCCTTGCCGGTGCTCAGTTCGACATTGGCCATGTCAATGGCACCTTGGTGGTGAATTCGCATCATCGTTGCGAAGTCCACGTCTGGATTCCCCGACATCGGCATTGAGCCCATCTTGCCGTTCATGTCTTTCATCGTGCTCTGCATGTCCATGCCTTTGCCCGGCATCGCCGATGAAGCCGCCATGCCGCCTTGCATGGCTGGCATGGCTCCCTTCGTTTGCGAGTGGGCCACGGGCAACAGCAGTGCGACTGCCATGGCGCCGACGCTCAGGTGGCGGAGATTGAGGTGCTTGATATTGCGGTTCATCGTGGGTCCTGTGGGTTGTGTGTCTGCGGTTGGCGATAGAAAAACCCGTGCCGCGCAGCAGGTGTTGAGATTGCCTGCCGCAGCGTTGGCCTGAAACAAGCGAACTGCGTGTTCGCATGTCCGTCGAGTCCTACAAGTGCCCCTTGAATCACACGCCGCCCCCGGGCGCAGCGGTTCGGTTAAATCAACAGCGGCTTGTCTGGCAATTCGTTGGCGTTGTTTGCATCCGCAGGAAAGTGCGCCCGAAGTTGCCGCGCAACCTCCTGGATGCCGCTGATTGCGCCAGCCTCGAATTTCGCCGCCTTGAATGCCACTTCCATTTCACGGCAGATCGCCGTCCAAGTGTGCTGGCCCGCCACGGCGTGAATGCCGCGGTCGGCCACGATCTCCACCGCGCGGTCGGCCCACAGCAGATAGACCAACACACCGGTGTTGTGTTCGGTGTCCCACATTCGCAATTGCGAAAACAGCGCGAGCGCGCGTTCGTTCGCCGTCTGCCCGCCAAAAAGTGGCGCGCCGTCAAGCGCCCCTTCGACAACGAATCGAACTTCCCCGCGATGACTGGCCTCGCTGGTCTGGATCGCCTGCTCGATGGCCTGCAGCGAGGCGCTCGGGAAGGCGCTCTTGACCTGGCCTTGAGTCATCGCGAGATGACGAAGGATGCGTTTGACGTTCACGGCTAAAACCTGCCCGAGGCGCCGCCGCCGCCAAAACCGCCGCCGCCGCCGCCGAAACCGCCACCGCCACCGCCACCACCGAACCCACCCCCGCGGCCCCCACCCATGCCGCCGTAGTAGCCACCGAGCATGGCGCCGTGTCGGCCCATGCCGACCCCCAGCAAGGTGATGAGAAACGCGATACCGCCGCCTATCACAGCGGCGATCACGGCACCTCCAAGCAACCAGCCTGCGACCGCGAGCACCCCGCCGGTCGCCAACGCACCGGGGACGCGACCGAGCACCGAGCGCAGCACGCGGCCCACCACCAACGCCACCACGAACAAGATCGGCAGCAGTTGCCCCAGGCTTCGGCCGACTGAACCCAGCCCCGATCCAACGGCTCTCGGCTGCGCTGCTGGAAGCGGCTCGCCGTCGACGACGCGAATCATCTGATCGATACCGGCGCTGACACCGCCGAAATAATCGCCTGCCTTGAGCCGAGGCGTGATCACGTCGCTGACGATGCGCTTGGCCGTGGCGTCGTTCAGTGCGCCCTCGATGCCGTAGCCCACTTCGATGCGCAGTGTGCGGTCGTCTTTGGCGATCAGCAGCAAGGCCCCATCGTCCACCTTCTTGCGGCCGAGCTTCCATTGGTCGACCACCCGCAAGGCGTATTGCTCGATTTCTTCTGGCTTGGTGGTTGGAACGATCAGCACCGCAATCTGCGTGCCCTTGCGCGCTTCAAAAGTGCGCAGCGATTGCTCCAGGCCCGCACTCTGTTCGGCCGTCAGCGTGCCGGTGAGGTCGGTCAGCCGCGCTTGAAGTGGCGGCACCGACACCAGCCCGTCGGCGGCGTGTACCGGCGCAGCGGCTACCAGCAACGTGAGCAACGGGAGGGCCGTGAGCGCCGTGAGCGCCGTGAGCGCCGTGAGCGCCCATATTTCCCGCAGCAATGCGTTCATCCACCACAACTTGCCAGCCCCCGGAAAACGGAGGGCGTTCACTTGTTTGCACCCGCACTGCCCGGACTGTTCGGACTGGCGGGAATGTTCAGACTTGAGGGCTTCGCGCCCGATGCCCCAAAGCTCACCGCTGGCGGCACTGCGATCGCCTTCTCATCCGTGACGCTGAAGTTCGCCTTGACGGCATACCCGAACACCATCGCCGTCAGGTTGCTGGGGAACGAGCGGATGGCCACGTTGTAGTCCTGCACCGATTTGATGTAGCGGTTGCGCGCCACGACGATGCGGTTCTCGGTGCCTTCCAATTGCGCCTGCAGATCACGGAATCCGGTGTTGGCCTTCAGGTCCGGGTACTTCTCCACCACCACGAGCAGCCTGGAAAGCGCACTCGACAACTCACCTTGCGCCGCCTCGAACTTGGCGAATGCGGCAGGGTCATTGACCAGTGCGGGGGTCGCATTGATGGCGGTGGCCCTGGCGCGTGCATTGGTCACGGCCACTAGCGTGTCCTGCTCGAACGCGGCTCCGCCCTTCACGGTGTTGACCAAGTTGGGCACCAGATCGGCACGCCGCTGGTACTGGTTCAGCACCTCAGCCCAACTGGCCTTGATTTGTTCGTCGCTGGTCTGGAAGGTGTTGTAGCCGCAGCCGGAAAAGCCGAAGGCGACCACCACCGCAAGCAAAAACTTTTGCATGGCGCGTGCAGTCATGACGCGCCTAGAGTCGTGCCGCTGCTGCCGGCAGGGCTGGCGTGTTCAGCAGCATGGGTTGTCGCTGCGCCAGCGGCCTGCGGTGTGTGCAAGTCGACACGGGATGCATCGCCAGCGGTCAGCAAGCCCTCTGCCCGCTGCGCTTCCACCTCTGAGCCGTGCACCACGACCAGGAAGCTCTCGGCTCTCAGATCCTGTTCATAGCGCAGCACGCTGTTATTGGGAACACCGATACT
>JBBRGA010000091.1:0-13494 GCA_038241115.1 Burkholderiales bacterium
CATCAGCGATGTACGCAACAAGCGCGCCATTCATTTCGCGCTCTGTATGGGGTTCCAGCAAGAGGGAGTTGTTCGACACCGCGAGCGCGACCCGCAAGGTGAGCTGTGCGATCAGGCTTTACTTGCCCTGCTCAGCGCTGATCGCACCAACGCCGGCCGCACCAACGCCGGCCGCCCATTCCGTTGAGGCTGAGCTGAATCGCCTCAGCCGCGCACGGCCTTGCGACTGGCTGCCAACTGCTTTTCAATTTGATCTGGTGCCATGGCGCCGGGCACTCGCTTGCCATCTTCAAACACCAAGGCAGGTGTGCCCATGACCTTGTGTTTTCGGCCCATCAGCGCCGTTCGTTTCAATGCCTCGACGTCACACTGAGCCACCGCGGCGGGTGTGGACTTGGCGGGCGCTGTGCCGTCCACCATCCAATCGCGCCACGCTTTGGTGTTGTCTTTGGCGCACCAAATGTCGCGTGATTTTTCAGGCGAGTCACCGCCCAGGATGGGGTACAAAAATGTGTAAACCGTCACGTCTGCGACTTGCGCCAACTCTCGCTCAAACTTTTTGCAATAGCCGCAGTTCGGGTCGGCGAACACCACCAACTTGCGAGCGCCCGTGCCTTGCTTGAAAACGATCGCGTCCTTCAACGGCAGGTTGGCGAAGTCGATGGCGGTCAGCTTGGCGATGCGCTCTTCGGTGAGGTTGGCGCCCGTTTTTGTGTCGACCAATTGGCCTTCAATCAAATGGTCGCCAGTGGCATCGGAGTAAAAAATTTCAGTGCCCACGCGCAGTTCAAAGACACCTGGAATTTTGGTCTTGCTGACCTCATCGATCTTCGGAAAAGAAGGTTGCCGCGCAGCAAAATTCTTGCGGATCGTGACCTCGTCGGACCAGGCCGGTCCGATCAAAAAAGTGCCCATGAGTGCGGCCACCAGCAAGTGGCGCAGAGCATAAAAGTGATGTGTCATGAGATGGGCTTTCAAGATTCAAGAGCGCGCGTGGTGAGCCAGCGCTTCAGCGGAGACAAGTGATTGACCAGAGTCATGCCGCGATTGCGAAGTTCCCGCAGGGCTGGTTGCTCGGCGGCAAACAGTTGCAACAAACCTTCGGTCAATTGGCCCATGACCTGGGTGGGCACGATTCGTTGGCGTGCATAGCGGCGGAGCAATTTTTCGTCACTCAGGGGCCGCCAGGATTCGCGCTCAAGGAGCACTTTCGTCAGCATCGCCACGTCGGCCAAGCCCAGGTTCAAACCTTGGCCCGCAAGCGGATGTATGACGTGGGCGGCGTCGCCCAGCAGCACCCAACCGGGGCCGCACCAGGCGCTTGCATGCGCGCGCATCAACGGCCAACTCGCACGCTCGCTGGCCAACGTCAGCTCGCCTGCCGCGCCTTGGGTGGCTTGCATCAGGGCGGCGTTGAAGGCTGCATCGTCCAAGGCCAACAGCGCCTGAGCTCGGGCTTCGGGCAGCGACCACACCAGTGAGTAAGAAGCGCCGATGTTCGGTTGAAAAGGCGAAGGATCATGAGATTGCCCGGGGGAGGCAAGCGCTGACGCACCCGCTGACGCACCCGCTGACGCACCCAATTTCCCACCAAAGGGCAGCAGTGCCAATACGTCAGGCGAGCGGAACCACTGGTGCGCTGTGTGCCTGTGACCCAAACTGCACTGCAGGCGCGCAGCAATCGCGCGGTGGCCGTAGTCGTTTTTTTCAAAAACCACGCCCAGCGCTTCGCGCGAAGCTGAACTGCGGCCTTCGCAAAGTGCCGTCAACGTGGCGGGAACTTCCGCCTGAACCTGCGTGATGTGGGGCGCGAACTTCACTGCATTGACCAGCACTTGTTCCAGCTCGGCGGCGTCAACAATCCAGGCCAGTTCCGGCAGGCGCTGCGACCAGGCTGAAAAATCCAGGGTGCCGGAAGCCGACCTCAAGCCAGACGCTTCAGCAGCATCAGCGCCCGTGTCCGTGCGCGCATCGCCTTCGATCTGCATGTCATGAATCGCCGTGGTGGCCGATGTGGGCAATGCGTCCCACACTTTGAGTCCGCGCAGCAAAGCGACCGAGGCGGCGTTCATGGCAAATGCCCTCAAGTCAGGGCCTTTGTTGTCGGCTGCATCCACCAGCAATGCAATGCGCAGCCCCTGACGCGCCAGACTCAGCGCCAAGCTTTTGCCGACGATTCCCGAGCCACGCACCAACACGTCATAAGCATCCATAGTTTCAGATTGTAGGTAGCCGGGCATGCCCTTGATCGACGCGGCTGACGCACAATTCACGCGGAATTTGAGCGTATCGACGGGGTTCGGGTGGCAGTGAAAGGCAGACGTTGTGAGTGAATTGAAAATCGACTTGGCTCAGCTTTGGGTCTACCCGGTCAAGAGTTGCGCGGGAGTGAACTTGACCGATTGCGTTTTGCTCGAAACCGGCCTGGAGCTTGACCGTGCCTGGATGGTGGTCGACGCCCAAGGGCAGTTTGTCTCCCAGCGTGAACTGCCCCGCATGGCGTTGGTGCAACCGGCCCTCAAATCGACGGAAATGGTGCTGCGCGCGCCCGGCATGTTGGCCCTGCATGTGGCACTCGACACGGTTGAAAAAGCCACCCGCGCGCAAGTTTGGGACGACACCGTTGCGGCTTATGACATGGGCGATTTGGCGGCGCAGTGGTTCACTGATTTTCTGGGACAGCCCCTGCGCTTGGTGCGCTTTGATCCCGAACAAAAACGCTTGTCTGACCCTGCATGGACGCGCGGCATCGAAGCTGAAAACACCTTCTCTGATGGCTTTCCGATTTTGGTCACATGCACCGCTTCTCTGGAAGAGATGAACCGCCGCTTGAGACTCGCTGCGCAACCCGAAATCACGTTGGCACGTTTTCGGCCCAACCTGGTTCTGTCGGGTTTGGACGCCCACGGCGAAGATCATTTGGACGAGCTTGTTTTCAACACGGCAGACGGCGAAATTCGCTTGAAGCTGACCAAGCCCTGCACGCGTTGCTCCATCCCTGACATCGATCCGCTGACCGCCTTGACAGGTCACGCAGTGGGCGACGTGTTGGCCAGCTACCGCGCCGATGCGCGTGTTCAGGGCGCTTTGACATTCGCGATGAATGCGGTGATCGTGAGCGGGGTCGAGTGCGTTTTCAAAGTCGGCATGTCGGGCGAAGCGAGCCTTCGTTTTGAGTGATCTGGCTGCGCTTGCCAGCCAAGCAACTCAACGTCGTCAACTCACCGAATGAAGCGTTTCAAGAGCTGGCAGCTTTTCGCCATCTGCGTGTTGACTTGGGGTACCACCTGGTACGCCATCACTTTTCAAATTGGCCAAGCCCCGCCAGAGTTTGGCGTGGCCATGCGCTTCGGTTTGGCGGGTTTGCTGGTTCTGGCGTGGCGCAGCGCTGTTGGCGACTCGCTCAGGCTCAACGCTGCAGCGCATGCACGCGTGGCGCTGCAAGGCTGCTTCATGTACGGGTTGTCTTATCTGTGCGTTTATCACGCCGAAAAGCATCTGGTGTCGGGGCTGGTGGCAGTGGGCTATTCGGCCTCGCCCTTGGTCAGTGGCCTGGGGGCTCGCTGGCTGTACGGCACACCGGTGACGTCACGCTTTTTGCTGGGCGGTGCGGTGGGTTTGCTTGGCGTGACGCTGATTTTTGCGCCTGAATTCGCAAACGCAGTTCGCCAATCAAACCCGGCCAACACCCTGTTGGGCGTCCTGTTCACTGCGGCATCGGTGTTGTTGTCCAGTGTGGGCAGTTTGGCCGCCAGTCGCAACCGGGAGCACGGGCTGCCGTTTTGGACCGCTCTCGGTTGGGGGATGGTTTACGGTGCACTGGTCGCGGCTTTGCTGGGCTTCGCGATGACACTCGCATCGGGCCAGACATTTGCGCTGCCTTTGGCGCCGTCTTGGTGGATATCTTGGGTCTACCTCGCCACAGCGGGAACAGTGATGACGTTCGCTTGCTTCTTGACCTTGCAAGAGCGCATCGGCCCCGGACCGGCAGGCAGCATCGGTGTCATGACGCCGCTGCTCGCACTGCTGGTGTCAATGGTTTGGGAGTCTTACCAAGCCAGCATCTTCACGTTGCTGGGCGCGGCGTTGGCGGTGCTGGGCAACGTTTTGGTGCTCGGGCCGTGGCGCGGTCGATCACAACTGGGCGCTGTCAACCGCAAGGCCGCCTGAAAGGCCAAAGCTGCGCCCCTTCTCGGACCGCGCGCAATTAGCAATCAACGCTTGTCCATCAACTCGAGTTCAGCGTCGGGATCAGGGATCGTCACCGGCTCGGCAAAGCGCTCCCGAATTTTTTGCACCTCGGGTATCAGGGCGGTGAATTTTTGAAGCATCTGTGGGTCGAACTGCTTGCCCGCGTTGGCATTCATGAATTGCATGGACTCTTCAACGGACCACGGTTTTTTATACGGCCGTTCTGAAGTCAGCGCATCGAACACATCGGTGATGGCCACCATGCGCGCCGCCTCGGGAATGTCGGTGCCTGCCAAGCGGTGCGGATAACCGGTGCCGTCCCATTTTTCGTGGTGCGACAAGGCAATTTCGCGGGCCATTTCCAGCAACTCGGTGCCGGAGTCGGCCAAAATTTCTGCACCGATGATGGTGTGGCGATTCATGATGTCGCGCTCGTCGGCGGTCAGCGGACCAGCCTTCAGCAAGATGCCGTCGGGGATGCCAATTTTGCCGACATCGTGCATGGGGCTGGCGTTGAGCATGAGCTCGCAGGCCTGCGCGTCCCACCCCATGCTGCGCGCCAGCAAGGCCGACGCGTGGCTCATGCGCAAAATGTGCTGGCCGGTTTCGTTGTCGCGGAATTCCGAGGCCCGACCCAGGCGGCGCACGATGTCCAGGCGCGAGCGCCGCAGCTCCTGTGTGCGCTCGTCCACCATCTCTTCCAGCACCTGTTTTTGGGTGTGCATCAGGCGGTGTGCCAAGTGCGCCATGAGCACGTTTTTCACACGCGCCAAAAGTTCACGGCGGTTGAAGGGTTTGCTCAAAAAGTCAATCGCTCCGCTGCGCAACGCGCGCAGCAAGAAGTCTTCGCCCGACTGCGCTGTCAGCACCAGCACCGGTGGCTTCAGGTCATCGCTCAAGGCCGAGATTTGCCCCATCACTTCGTAGCCGTCGAGGTGCGGCATGTTGATGTCAAGCAAGATCAGGTCGGGGCGTTCGGCCAAGTAGCGCGCCAGGACCTCGCGCGGGTCTTGCACCAGATCGACGTGGTGGTAGCCCTCTGTGCGCAGCATCAGGCTGAGCAACTTCAGGTTGGCCGGCTCGTCGTCGACCACCAAAATGCGCGCAGTTTTGGGGTCGTAGCCCCCGTAAGTCTGGGAAGTCACAGTGTTCATGGCGCTGCTCGCTGATTGCGGTTCCACTTTCGATGCCGAAGTTGGATTTGTGCGCTGCCGCGCCCGCTTTTGCAAGCGCGCCGGGAGCGACACAGGTCTTCGATTGGGATATCGGCAGCAGCGGGCACCTTCTTGAGGACGCCTTTCACTGTCTTTCGGTTGCCTCAGTTCCGTAGCCTCATTTCCGTAGCCTCAGGGCAGGGCAAGCTCAGTCGGAGGCGGCTGAACCTTGCAACGCATCGGGCCACGACGCATCGTCGTCAGCCCACAGCAACAAAGCGGCGCCGCGCTTCTTCAATTGCGCCGTGTGTTTGGGCAACTCGGTGTCGAGCACATGGCCCCAAGCGCTTGGAACCTGGCCACGGTCCAGGTTTTGCGCGTGCAGCAGCCAGCGCTTGCCAAAAGCGCGCAGCGCGTCTCGCGGCGTGGCCAGGTCATGCGCCGGCAGCACGTCGCTGGGCAAGTCGCCGCAGATGACCCACCAGCCTATCCACTCCGGGCGCTTCTGGCTCTCTACTGCCCAGATGCTGGCGTAGGGCGATACGAACCACGCCGGGCCGTCACCGATGCGGCCTGCACTCGCCTCCAGACCCTGATGTTTGAGGCAGCTTGCCACGTCGAGCCGGCGCTCGCTGCACCAGGATTCTTCAGAGCTTGGTTGGCTTGTGGACATGGCCAGGGGAGGGTGTGTTGAAAGGAGGACTTTGATTATCCGTGGCCCCTAAAATCGTGCTTTATTTCCGATTGTCTTTGTGCCGAAAGAAACACCATGAGTCTCAAATGCGGCATTGTGGGTTTGCCCAACGTTGGCAAGTCCACTCTCTTCAATGCGCTGACCAAGGCTGGCATTGCGGCTGAAAATTATCCGTTTTGCACGATCGAGCCGAACGTGGGCATCGTCGAATTGCCCGACGCGCGCCTGGCCGATTTGTCGGCCATCGTCAAGCCCGAGCGCATCGTCCCGGCCATCGTCGAGTTTGTCGACATTGCCGGTTTGGTGGCGGGTGCGTCGAAGGGAGAAGGTTTGGGCAATCAGTTTTTGGCCCACATCCGCGAGACCGACGCCATCGTCAACGTGGTGCGCTGTTTTGACGACGACAACGTGATTCACGTGGCCGGTCGGGTCGACCCGATTTCGGACATCGAGGTGATCCAAACCGAGCTGTGCCTGGCCGATTTGTCGACTGTCGACAAAACCCTGGCGCGCTCCATCAAAGTCGCCAAGTCGGGTGCCGACAAAGAAGCGGCGCGTTTGGTCGAGGTGCTGCAAAAGTGCCACGCTGCGCTGAACGAAGCCAGGCCAGTGCGCAGCGTCAGCTTCAGCAAGGAAGAGCAGGCGGTGCTCAAGCCGCTGTGCCTGATCACAGCCAAGCCGGCCATGTTTGTGGCCAACGTCGATGAAGGTGGCTTTGAGAACAACCCCTATCTCGACAAGCTGCGTGCTTTTGCGCTGCTCCAAAAAGCCCCGGTGGTGGCGATTTGCGCCAAAACCGAAGCCGAGCTGTCAGAGATGAGCGATGAAGACCGCATGATGTTTTTGGCCGAGATGGGCCAAACAGAACCCGGCCTGAACCGTTTGATCCGCTCAGCGTTCACATTGCTGGGTTTGCAAACTTACTTCACCGCCGGCGTCAAAGAAGTGCGCGCCTGGACCATTCACGTGGGCGACACCGCGCCGCAAGCAGCGGGTGTCATCCACACCGACTTCGAGCGAGGCTTCATCCGCGCGCAAACCATTGCGTTTGCCGACTACATCAGCTTCAAAGGTGAACAAGGCGCCAAAGATGCCGGCAAGATGCGCGCTGAAGGCAAGGAGTACGTGGTCAAAGACGGCGATGTGCTGAACTTTTTATTCAGCAGCTGATGCGCAGCGTGACACCGTCAGCCATGAATCTGATGCGCCCTGCGTTTGTCCGCTGAACCGTGGCTGCGCGTTCGCCCTCCACTGATTCCTTGATGCGCTCGCCGCCGTGGTGGGCGGCGGTTGTGGCGGCCACGTTGCTGGCTTACGTGGCCTTGGGTGTGGCAGGTGTCCTGCTGAGCGATGCCACCACGTTGGCATTGCCGATGTCGCCGGCCGCGGGTCTGGCACTGACCTGTGTCATGGTTTATGGCTGGCGGGTTTTGCCGGCCGTTGCGCTGGGTGCCTTTGTTGTGAGCGCGTGGGTCGTCTCCAAACAAGACCCGGCTGGGCACGCGCTTTTTCTGCCCTTGGCCTCCGCCGCCGGTGCCACCTTGCAGGCATGGCTGGGGGCGTACTTGTTGAAGCGAGTCCTGCCTGCGCCGCTCAAGCTGATGGCGCCGCGAGAAATCGCCGGTTTCTTTGTTCTTGGCGCGCTGGTGGCCTGCGTGGCGAACGCCAGCGTGGGCACAGCGGCCCTCTATGCACTGCACGCGGTGAGCGCATCTGGTTTGGTACTCACCTGGGGCTCGATGTGGGTTCGCGAATGCTTGGGCGTGTTCATCGTCGCGCCCATCGTGCTCACCCTGATTGGCTCACCGCGTGCCGACTGGGCACCACGCCGCGCCACCGTGGCAGTGCCCTTGGTGCTCGTCACTTTGCTGCTGGCCACGGCCACCAGCCAGGTCGCTCGCTGGGACGCGCAGCGCTCGCAGGCGGTGACTGAACGCGAGGCCAACAACGCGCTGACGGCTTTGAACTTTCGACTGCAGCAACCGCTTTTCGCGCTGCAGGCTTTGAATGCGGCCTACATCGCTGCGGGCTCTGTCAGCGGCGCCCAACTCAAGCGCGTGACCCAGCCTTGGTTGACTCCCAACGGCGCGGTGTACGCCATGGGCTTCAACGAACGCGTGGCTCGCGCCGATGTGGACGCCGCCGAGGCGCGCGCGCGCTCTGAAGGCCTCACGGGCTTTCGGGTGCGCGACCGCATCGAGCAAAAAGGCGGGCAGTCTTTCGTGGGAGAAGAAGCCTATGCGGTGCGTTACATCGAACCCGTGAATTTGCAGAGTCAAGGCTTGGGCTTGAACGCGTTGGCCGTGCCCGCCACCAAAGACGCCGTCCTGAGCGCCGTGCTCAGCGGCCGTCCCACCGTCTCGGGCCCGCATGTGGTGGCGACCGCTGCGGTGGGCGCTGCCGATACGGTGGGTGCTGCCGCGGCGGGCTCCAGCGTGTTGATCTACCAGGCCGTCTACAACGGCGATCCCACCACACCGGAGGCTCGCAAAGCGGCCGTGCGTGGCGTGGCATTTGCTGCGGTTCGCGTCGACGACATCACTGCAAGCCTGATGCAGATGCTGCCGCCCGGCATGAGTTTGTGTGTGACGCAGGCCGAGGCGTCTGCAGGGCAAGACGCATCCACGCGCCGCCTTGCCGGCCCACCAGGTTGTGAAATGCGCACCGACGCGTGGGTGTTTTCCAAATCCATCACTTATGCCGAGCAGCCTTGGGTCTTGCGCGTCAATCAATCGACGCTGGGTCCCGGCACCTCCACGCGCGACAACGACGGCTGGCTGTTTTCCATCGTCGGCGTTCTGTTTACTGGCGTGCTGGGCGCTTTGCTGCTGACGGTGACTGGGCGGACCCGGCGCATCGAGGCAGCCGTGGCCCAGCGCACTGCGGCTTTGCAGCAAGAAGTGGTCGAGCGCAAACAGGCTGAGAGCGCGCTGATTGAGAGCGAGCAGCGCTTTCGCAACATCTTGAACAACGTGCCCATCGGCGTGGTCTACACCGACCTGCGCGGCAATGTGCTGCAAACCAACCCACGCTTTTGCGAGCTCACCGGCTACAGCGCCGAAGAGCTGCTGGGAATGCCCTCACTCGACTTCACGCACCCTGACGACATACGCCAAGACGCCGAGTTGTCACGTCAATTGGTGACCGGTGAAATTCCGGTGTACCGCCGCAACAAGCGCTACATCGCGCGCGACGGTCGCACGCTGTGGGTCCAATCCACTGTGTCGTTGCTGCGCGACGAGCAAGGCCAACCGCGCCGCATCGTGGGCGCGGTGGAAGACATCACCGATCACTTGAAGCTGGCCGAAGCGCAGCAGGCGCGCGCCGCAGCCGAGGCGTCCAACCACGCCAAGAGCGACTTCCTCTCGCGCATGAGCCATGAGCTGCGCACGCCGCTGAACGCGATGCTGGGATTTGCGCAACTGCTCGAGCTGGACAAGCGCCACCCGCTGGCCGATGCGCAGCGGCCGTGGGTGGGCCAAATTCAGCATGCCGGTTGGCACCTGCTGGAAATGATCAACGACGTGCTCGATCTGTCGCGCATTGAATCGGGCAATGTGCGCTTGAACATCGAGCCGCTGGACTTGGCAGCTTTGTTTGCGCGCACCTTGCCGCTGGTGGAAGAGGCGGCGCGCAAACGCGGCATCCGGATCAGCCAGGACCTGGCGACGAACGCGCTGCGCATAAACGGCGATAACACGCGAGTAAAGCAAATCTTGACCAATCTGCTGACCAATGCGGTGAAGTACAACACCGACAAAGGCCGCATCCACGTGGCCACGCGGGTGCACGCAGCGGAAGTGGAAATCAGCGTCACCGACACCGGTTTGGGCATGACGCCGGAGCAAATGGCCGAGCTGTTTCAGCCTTTCAACCGTTTGGGCCGCGAACGCTCCGCGCAGGAAGGCACGGGCATCGGTTTGGTCATCAGCCAGCGCCTGGCCGAATTGATGGGCGGCAGCTTGCGGGCGCGCAGCGTCACCGGCGAGGGCTCGGTATTCATCTTGTCCTTGCCCAAGCTGCAAGGCGACGACACGGTGCGCAGCGACCTCGATCACCTGCACACCCAGCCGGCGCAGTACCACCAGCGCACCGTGCATTACGTCGAAGACAACGAGACCAATGTCGAGGTGATGCGCGGCGTGCTGTCACAGCGCCCGCAAGTGCGAATGGACGTGTCGGTCACCGGCCTGGACGGCTTGGCCGCCATACGCAACCGCCGGCCCGACTTGATCCTGCTCGACATGCACTTGCCCGACATCAGCGGCATGGAGTTGCTGCGTCACCTCAAGGCCGACCTCGCCACCAGCACCATCCCGGTGGTTATCGTTTCAGCCGATGCGCTGGACTCGCAAATCAGTGACGCCTTGGACAGCGGTGCCCTGTGTTACCTCACCAAGCCGGTGAATGTGAACCAGCTGTTGGCGGTGGTGGACGAAGTGCTGGAGAAGGTTGACACGCACTTCGGTTGAGGCGGCACCGGAGGCGAATCAAGGAGCAACTTCCGCCGCTGGAAAAACGAGTGAATTTGGCGTTTGATTGAGCACAATACGTGCATTGGTTTTTGTTCGCGCATGCGCCGAGCGCATGCCAGTTCCACCCCCATCCCCATTTCCATCTCCACGCAAGCCCAACGCACCAAGCCCATGGATTTTTCTATCGCCAGCATCTTGCTGCTGGACGGCGTCACCAACGGCGCCATTTACGGCCTCATGGGCCTGGCAACGGTGCTGGTGTTCACCATCACCCGCGTCATCTTTATTCCGCAAGGCGAGTTCGTTGCCTACGGTGCCCTGACCTTGGCCATGCTGCAGAGCGGCAAGGTGCCGGGCACCGTGTGGCTGCTGCTGGCGCTGGCGGTGCTCAGTGCCGCGCAAGAAGGCGCGGCTTGTGTGCGCCGTGCGTGGCCCGCTGCCAAAACCTTCAAAGCCTTGCTGCAAATTCTGGCCCTTCCGGTGGCGGTGACGCTGCTCACGCTGTGGGCCGCGCCGCTGAAGCTGCCGCTTGTTTTGCAGAGCCTCCTGACACTGGCCATCGTCACACCGATTGGCCCTTTGGTTTACCGCTTGGCGTATGAAAAACTGGCCGACGCCACCGTGTTGGTGCTGCTGATCGTCTCCGTCGGTGTGCACTTTGCGCTCACCGGATTGGGGCTGGTATTTTTTGGTGCCGAGGGCTTTCGCAACCCGAGTTTTTGGGACGCACGCTTCAACGCCGGTGCGCTGATGTTGTCGGGCCAGACGCTGATTATTTTCATGGTGTCGGTCGCGCTCATCGTGGGTTTGTTTTTGTTCTTCGAGCGCAGCCTGCGTGGCAAGGCCCTGCGCGCCACGGCAGTCAACCGCCTGGGCGCGCGGCTCATGGGCATCTCGACCAACGGCGCGGGCCGCATGAGTTTTGCGCTGGCCGCCTTTATCGGCGCGCTGTCGGGTTTGCTCATTGGCCCCACCACCACCATCTTTTACGACTCGGGTTTTTTGATCGGCCTCAAAGGCTTTGTGGCCGCGATTTTTGGTGGCTTGGCCAGCTACCCGGCCGCCGCTTTGGGCGCCATTTTTGTCGGTCTGCTTGAAAGCTTCGGGTCTTTTTGGGCCAGCGCTTTCAAAGAGGTGATCGTGTTCACTTTGATCTTGCCGGTGCTGCTGTGGCGCTCGTTCCAGCACGGCCATGGGGACGAAGAAGAATGAGCCTGCGCCGCAACACGTTTCTGGCGTTTCTCGGCGTGCTTTTATTGCTGCCGCAGTTGCCCGTGCCTGAGTTCTGGATCACGCAGGGCAACTACATCGGTCTGTACACCTTGGTGGTAATTGGCTTGGTGTTGCTCACCGGCGTGGCCGGGCTGACCTCCTTCGGTCAGGCGGCTTTTGTGGGCCTGGGTGCCTACACAGCGGCCTACCTCACGATCACGCACGGTGTGTCGCCGTGGCTCACGGTGTGGGCCGGGTTGGCCTTCACCGGCTGCGTCGCTTTGTTGTTGGGCTGGTTGACGCTGCGCATGTCGGGCCACTACTTGCCGCTGGCCACCATCGCCTGGGGACTGAGCCTGTACTACCTGCTGGGCAACATCAACGCGCTGGGCAAATACGACGGCTTGCTGGGCGTGCCCGCGCTTGATTTTTTCGGCATTTCACTGAACACAGGGCGCAGCTTTTTCTACCTGCTGTGGACGCTGGTGGTGCTGGCCATCGTGGCCATCACCCACCTGCTGGATTCACGCACCGGCCGTGCGCTGCGGGCGGTCAAAGGCGGCACCACGATGGCCGAAGCCATGGGCGTGGACGGCTTTCGCATCAAGGTCACTGCCTTTGTTCTGGCGGCCTTGCTGGCCAGCGTGTCGGGCTGGCTGTTTGCACACTTCCAGCGCACCGTGAACCCGTCGCCCTTCGGCTTGAAGATGGGCATCGAGTACCTGTTCATGGCGGTGCTGGGCGGCGTGGGCCATGTGTGGGGTGCCTTGGTGGGCGCGGGTGTGGTGAAGATTCTGGAAGACCAGCTTCAAGCGTTGCTGCCCAAATTGCTGGGCTCCAGCGGCAACTTCGAGATCATCGTGTTCGGCGTGATCTTGGTGCTGGTGCTGCAGTACGCACGCGACGGTTTGTGGGCTTTTGTCGAAGCGCGCCTGCCCAAAGTGAACCGCAAAGTCGATTGGCAAAATGCCGCCGCCCTGCCCGAGCGCCCGCGCCCGCCGCGCGGTGAGGTGGTGTTGGACGTGCAAGCCGTGCGCAAAGAATTCGGCGGCCTGGTGGCGGTGAATGATGTGAGCTTCCAGGTGCGTGCCGGTGAAATATTGGGGCTCATCGGTCCCAACGGCGCGGGCAAATCCACCACCTTCAATTTGGTGACCGGTGTGTTGCCTGCAACTCGCGGACAAGTGAAATTTCTGGGCCAGCGCATCGAAGGTTTGCCTTCGCGTGAGATCGCCCAACGCGGCGTGTCGCGCACCTTTCAGCACGTGAAGATGGTGCCCGGCATGACCGTGCTGGAAAACGTGGCGCTGGGCGCGCATCTGCGCGGGCGCCAGGGCGTGCTGGCGTCGATGTTGCGGCTTGACCGCGAAGAAGAACGCCGCTTGCTGCGTGAAGCACAGGTCCAACTTGTTCGCATCGGCATGGGCGAGCACATTCACGATCTGGCCGGCAATTTGGCCCTCGGCCCACAGCGCTTGATGGAAATTGCCCGTGCCCTGAGCGCCGACCCCGCGCTGTTGCTGCTGGACGAGCCCGCCGCCGGACTTCGCTTGAAAGAAAAGCAGGCCCTGATGGCGGTGCTGCGCCAATTGCGCGATGAAGGGCTGAGCATCTTGCTGGTCGAGCACGACATGGATCTGGTCATGGAAGTCACCGACCGCATCGTCGTGATGGAGTTCGGCACCAAGCTCATCGAAGGCACGCCGGCCGAGGTTCAGGCCAGCCCCGCCGTGCGCGCGGCTTACCTCGGCACCGAACACTGATGAAC
>JBBRGA010000092.1:0-13487 GCA_038241115.1 Burkholderiales bacterium
GGCCCGACGCTGACCAGGACGGTGGGCTGTGGCTTTTGCTCGAGGCAACTTTTTACGGTGGACATGGTTACTCCTGAATGACGAAAGGCTGTGAAAAATTTCCGAGCCGCGCTAAGGGTATCGCCTAATTTCGCGCAGCGCTGCTTGCAGGTTTTGGCTGACCGTTTCAGCCCTCAAATCCGCCCCACGCATTCCACCGCGCCACACTGGCAGATCAGCTTGCCTTGATGATGCGTTTCCCCGTAATCAACGGTGATTTCTTCGTCGACAGCGATTGCGCGCAGCGCATAAAACTCAACCCGTCCCTGGCTGATGCAAAGGCGTGCGTTGGGCGCGCAGGAATGGTTGGTGAAGCGCATGGGATCGCTTGACCTGCTGAAGTCGATGGCGCGCTTGGCTGAGACCTCGACGATCATGATGCGTTCATGCCGGGTGGCTCGAATTCGGGCGTCCGAAACGCTGATGGATTCGCCCCGGATCTCGCCAATTTTCCGGCGTGATGGGACTGCTTGTTGCGCAAATGCACCCGTGCCGTCGATGGCGCTGGCACGCGCTGAGACATCGAACTTTTGGTAGGCGGGGCGCGTGCTGAGCGGGAACGGCGCCGATGCAGGAGCGGGTTCCGCGAGTTCTGTCAGGCGAACCATGGATTGGCGCTTCGGTACCCTATTGCGAACGGATGCGGTGTCGTTGTCAACCCAACAGGCCGGTGGCCACCGGGTGTTCAGGCATAAGCACCGAGGCCTGAGGTTTCCAGCCTTTTTTGCGGTGTTCGGCGACCACGTTGGTGTAAATGCCACCGCGCACGAACCATTTGGCCGTAATCCGTGCAAAGCGCGGTTGGGTGGCTTTGACGATGTCGTCGAGGATGTCGTTGGTGACCTTTTCGTGGAAGGCACCTTCGTTGCGAAAGCTCCACATGTACATCTTCAGGCTCTTGAGTTCGACGCAAAGTTTGTCCGCCACGATATCGATGGTGAAGGCCGCAAAGTCGGGCTGACCGGTCAGCGGGCAGTGGCAGGTGAACTCGGGGATTTGGAACTGAATGACGTAGTCGCGGTGGGCGCTGGGGTTGGCAAACACGTCGAGTTGTTTGCTGGGAACCGAAGGCGGTGTGGCGGGCTTGGCGCGCTGCGTCAGCGCAGGCTTCAGGGCGGTTTTTGAGCCGGTGTTTTCAACAGATTTTGATGCGGCGGTCTTGGCCATGGCGGTCACGTTTGGAGAGCTGTTTTGAGAGGGCGCGATGGTATCATCGCGCCTCTTCGGAAGCTGCTCGAATTGTGCACAAAATTCGGCATTTCCTCAAATAAATCAATGACTTACGCAACCCTGAACGGGTCAGGTCGTGAGCCGAAATTCGCCAGCCCATGCGCCTGAATTCCATCAAGCTGTCCGGCTTCAAGTCGTTCGCCGAACCCACCAACTTTCAGCTCCCTGGCCAACTGGTGGGCGTGGTCGGGCCCAACGGTTGCGGCAAGTCCAACATCATGGATGCGGTGCGTTGGGTACTCGGCGAAAGCAAGGCGAGCGAGTTGCGCGGCGAGTCGATGCAGGACGTCATCTTCAACGGCTCGGGCAACCGCAAACCGGCCAGCCGCGCCAGCGTGGAATTGGCCTTCAGCAACGAAGACGGCCGCGCGGGCGGGCAGTGGAACCAGTTCACTGAGATTGCCGTGAAGCGCGTGCTCACGCGTGACGGCACCAGCAGCTACTACATCAACAACCAGCCCGTGCGCCGTCGCGATGTGCAAGACGTGTTCCTGGGCACCGGCCTGGGCCCACGGGCCTACGCCATCATTGGCCAGGGCACCATCAGCCGCATCATTGAGAGCAAGCCTGAAGAGCTGCGCTTGTTTCTGGAAGAAGCGGCCGGCGTGTCGAAGTACAAAGAGCGCCGCCGCGAAACCGAGAACCGTCTGAAAGACACGCGTGAAAACCTGACCCGCGTGGACGACATTCTTCGCGAACTGAACAGCAACCTGGACAAGCTGGAAAAGCAAGCCGAGGTGGCCAAGCAGTACCGCGGCCTGCAGGAACAAGGCGCGCTCAAGCTGCACCAGCTTTGGTTTTTGAAGCACCGTGACGCGTCGGCCGAACAGCTGCGCGTGACCAGAGAAGTACAGGCCGCCGCCACGGCTTTGGAAGTCCGCACGGCCGAGTTGCGCCATGGCGAAGCCGAGCTGGAAACCATCCGACAGGCGCACTACGCCGCCAGCGACGAGTTGCACAGCTCACAAGGTTTGCTGAATGAAGCGGCGTTGGAAGTCAGTCGACTTGAAGAGCGCATTCGCTATGTGGTGGAGGGCCGTCAGCGCGCCGAGGCGCAGCTGATCGAGCTGAAGGCCCAAAGCAGGCAATGGGCGCAGCGCCAAGCGCAGGCGCAAGAAGAGTTGGACCGCACCGCCGAGAACATCGCTGCGGCCGACGAGCAAACTGAAGTGCTGGCCGCGCAGGCCGAAGAGCAGGCTGCGAATCAACCCAATCTGGAAGAGTCCGTTCGCACCGCGCAAGCCACCGCCAATGCGCAGCGCGCGGTGGTGGCCGGCGTGCAGCAGCAAATTCAAGTGCTGGCGTCTGAGAGCCGCAACATCGAGGATCAGAACAACCGCCTGAGCGTGCGGCGTGAAAAGTTGGTGGCCGAAAAGCAGCAGCTCGCTGCGCCCGACTTGCAGCGCTTGAATGAGCTGAAGCAACTTTTTGCGGGCGCACAAGAAACTCAAAACGCAGCGGACGCGCGTCTCGAAAAGCTGAACCTTCAAGCCCCGTTGAGCGAAGAAGACCGTCGCCACCGGCAGGCCGAAGCCAACCTGGAAGGCGGTCGTTTGACCGAGCTGAGCGCACGCCTGGAAGCGCTTCGCGCGCTGCAGGAAAAAGTGCAAACCGAGGGCAAGTTGATGCCCTGGTTGGTTAAGCACGGCCTGGATTCCTTGCAAGGCTTGTGGACGCGAATTCACATTGAGCCGGGTTGGGAAACGGCGCTGGAGTCGGCGCTGCGCGAGCGCATCAACGCGCTGGAAGTGGGCCGCATCGAGACCGTGCGCGCCTTCGCGTCTGACGCACCGCCCGCCAAGTTGGCCTTCTACACACCGCCGCAAGCCGCCATTGCAAGCGCGCAGCCAAGCTTGCCACGGCTGAGCGATTTGCTGCGCTTGGGTGACGCCGGCTTGAAGGCTTTGCTGAACGACTGGTTGGAGGGTGTTTACACCGCCGCCAATATGGAGGAGGCTCTGGGGGCACGCAGCAAATTGAGCCACGGCGAGGTCATCATGACCCCTGAGGGCCACACCGTCAGCCAGTTTGCGGTGGCGTTTTATGCGCCCGATTCCGAGCAAGCCGGCATGCTGGCGCGCGCTCAAGAAATTGAAAATCTGGGACGCCAGTTGCGCGCTCAAACGCTTATCAGCGAAGAGTCGCGCGGCGCCTTGATCCGCGCCGAGGCGGCCCACACCGACACCACCCAACGCTTGGTGTTGGCCAGGCGTGAGGCGACCGAAGCGCAGAGCCGCGCGCACCAATTGCAAGTCGAATTGCTGCGCCTGTCGCAGCAAGCGGAGCAGAGCAGCGCGCGCCGCGGTCAGCTGGACGACGAACTGGCTGAGATCAACGGCCAGCAAGAAGAGTTGGCGGAGCGTCGCGCCACTGGCGAAGGCCGCTTTGAAGAGCTGGACATGCAGCTGGCCACGACGCAAGAACGCCATGCCGATCTGGACGAGGCCGTCATCAACGCCGAACGCCGGTTGAGCGATGCGCGCGAGCAACTGCGCACGCTGGAGCGTCAGGCTCAAGAAGCGCAGTTTTCATCGCGCTCCTTGGCGGCGCGGCGCGGCGAATTGCAGCGTGCCATTGAAGCCGCGTTGCAGCAAGTGGCCGTGAATGAGAAAACCGAGGCATCGTTGAGCGAAGAACTGGCGCGCCTCACCGATGCGTCGGCACAAGTGGGCCTGCAAGCCGCGCTGGAACTGCGTTCGATGCGAGAGCAAGCGTTGGGCGCCAAGCGCAGCGAATACGACGATTTGACCCTGCGCCTGCGGCGCGCCGACGAACAGCGCATGGCGCACGAGCAAAGCTTGCAACCGCTGCGCGACCAAATCACCAAGCTGCAACTTGAAGAGCAGGCGGCGCAATTGGGTGGCGCTCAGTTCTTGGAGCAGTTGGTGGCGGCTGCGGTAGACATGCAAGCGCTGGCGCAAAGCATCGAACGCGGTGACAACGGCAGTGCCGTGAAGCTGCATGGTTTGCAAACTGACATTGACCGCATCAACCGCGACATCAGCGCCTTGGGTGCGGTCAACCTGGCCGCACTCGATGAGCTGACGGCCTCGCGCGAGCGCAAAACTTTCCTCGATGCCCAGTACGCCGACTTGAACGAGGCCATCACCACACTGCAAGACGCCATACACAAGATCGATTTGGAAACGCGCGATTTGCTCAGCAGCACTTTCGATCAAGTCAACACGCACTTTGGTCGCATGTTCCCCAGCCTCTTTGGTGGCGGCAACGCCAAGTTGGTGATGACGGGCGACGAAATTCTGGACTCGGGTGTGCAAGTCATGGCGCATCCGCCGGGCAAGAAAAACAGCACCATCCATTTGCTGTCGGGCGGCGAGAAAGCGCTGACGGCCATCGCCTTGGTGTTTGCGATTTTTCAGCTCAACCCGGCGCCGTTTTGCTTGTTGGACGAAGTGGACGCTCCGCTGGACGACGCCAACACCGAGCGTTACGCCAAGCTTGTCAAAGAGATGGCCAAGGGCACCCAGTTTTTATTCATCAGCCACAACAAAATTGCCATGGAAATGGCCGAGCAACTCATCGGCGTGACCATGCAGGAGCAGGGCGTTTCGCGCATCGTCACAGTGGACATGGAAGTGGCTGTTCAGTTGGCTGAAGCGGCCTGAAGTCGATTCGAAGAGCGACCGACAGGACTGCAAGTTTGGAGAACCTCTCATGTCAGATTTGATGACCGCTTTGGCAGCCGCCGGTGGTTTGGTGTTGGCCGGTGTGATTGCGCACGGCGCGTGGACGGCGCGCAAGGCTGGGCCCAAGCAAAGCGAGCCGGCCATTGCGCGAATGGATCCAACTCAGCAGCGCGAGCCAGTGATGGACGGCGCCGCTGTGGGCACCGCTGTAGGCAGCGCGGCTGACGAAACCGAGCTGACCGATCTTCCGCTGCCACGTCGCAACACAGCGCGCCTTGACGCGCTGATCGATGCCATGGCCACGCTCAAATTGGAGTCGCCGGTGTCAGGCGCGTTTGTGTTGGCCCACATGCCGACCACGCGCCGCGCCGGTGGCAAACCGTTTGCGATCGAAGGGCTGGCGCCGGCCACCGGCGAATGGGAGGCGCCGCATAGCAACAGGCAGTACAGCGATCTGCAAGCGGGCGTGCAAATGGCCAACCGCACCGGCGCATTGAACGAAATCGAATACTCGGAATTCGTTCAAAAAATACAGGCTTTCGCGGAATCGGTGAACGCCATGCCCGACTTTCCCGACATGCTCGACGTCGTGGCTCGGGCACGCGAACTCGACGCTTTTGCTGGCGACCACGATGCTCAATTGGCCGTCCATTTGCAAGCCCGCGGCGCCGCCTGGAGCGTGGGCTACATCCAGCAGCACGCTTCACGCCACGGCTTTGTCGCGGGCGTTCTGCCAGGCCGCATGGTCTTGCCCAGCACGGAAGAAGGCGCTCCGCCGGTGCTGTCGCTCAGTTTTGATTCACAAGTCGCACTCGCCGCACAAGACCCCCACACCACCGCGGCGCAGTCGCTGCGTGATGTGACGCTGAGCTTCGACGTGCCGCAGACCAAGTCCGATTTGGCGCCGTTCGCGGCTTGGCAGGCCAGCGCCCAAGCCTTGGCATTGGGCATGGACGCGGCAGTGGTCGATGACAACGGCAACGCCTTGAGCACGCCGGGTTTCGACGCCATCGGCGGCGAATTGAATCAGCTCTATCAACGCCTGGAAGCGCGCGATCTGGCGGCCGGTTCAGCGGCGGCGCGGCGCCTGTTCAGTTGATTGGTTTCTGGAGCGAAAGGCGCCTTGTGAACAACGACAAATCGCGGGTCTCTTCACCAGCGCTGCCGGCTTCCTGTGCCGACGATGACTTCGCGTCGTTTCACACTGATGCGCGAAACCAAAAGGTGCACAAAGACGGCACGCCGCATGTCTGAAGACCAACGCTTTCTTGAGGCTCGCACCACCGCGCTGCGCGAGCAGTTGCTCACCCACGCGCACAACTACTACGTGCTCGACGCGCCGCAAATACCAGACGCGGAATACGACAAATTATTCCGAGAGTTGCAAGCCATCGAGCTCGCGCACCCCGATTTGCTGACCGCCGATTCGCCCACGCAGCGCGTCATCGGCCAGGTGCTTGACGGTTTCAAGGCGGTGCGCCACGCCGTGCCGATGTTGAGCATCCGCACCGAGACCGACACCGAGTCCAGCGGCGCCGTCAACTTCGATGCGCGGGTGCGCAAAGAGCTGAAGCTCGGCGCTGCGGATGCACCGGTGGAATACGCCGCCGAGCTGAAGTTCGACGGCTTGGCGATCAACTTGCGTTTTGAGCACGGTGTGTTGGTACAAGCCACCACGCGCGGTGACGGCGAGACCGGCGAAGACGTCACGCAAAACATTCGCACCATTGCCGAGCTGCCGAACCGGCTGCGTGCTTTGGGTGGGATGAGCGCGGCGGTGCTGGAGGTGCGCGGTGAGGTCTACATCGCGCGCGCCGATTTCGACGCGCTGAACGAGCGCCAACGCGAGCTGATTGCCGCTGGCGCCAAAAATGAAAAAACCTTTGTCAATCCACGCAACGCCGCCGCGGGTGCGGTGCGCCAGCTCGACCCTGCGATTGCCGCCAAGCGACCGCTGAGCTTCTTTGCCTACGGGCTGGGCGACGTGCAGGGCTGGGACGTTCCAACCGTGCACAGCGGCATGCTCAACGCCTTGCGCGCCATGGGCTTTCCGGTGTGTGCCGATCGCGTGGTGGCGCAGGGTGCTGCGGGCCTGGTGGCATTCCATCAAGCCATGGGTGCAAAGCGCGACGCGCTGCCGTTTGACATCGACGGCGTGGTCTACAAAGTCAATTCGCGCGAGTTGCAAAAACAACTGGGGTTCGTGAGCCGCGAGCCGCGTTGGGCAGTGGCCCACAAATACCCGGCGCAAGAACAAACCACCGTGGTGCGCGGCATCGACATTCAAGTCGGCCGCACCGGCAAGCTCACGCCCGTGGCAAAGTTGGAGCCGGTGTTTGTGGGCGGCACAACCGTGAGCAACGCGACGCTGCACAACGAAGACGAGACGCGCCGCAAAGACGTGCGAATTGGCGACACCGTGATCGTGCGGCGCGCTGGCGATGTAATTCCTGAGGTGGTGGGCGTCGTTTTGGAAAAGCGACCCGCCTCGGTGGGCGAGCCCTTCGATTTGGTCAAGCGCCTGAACGGCGTCTGTCCCATCTGCGCCAGCGCCATAGCGCGCGAAGAGGGCGAAGTCGACTGGCGTTGCACCGGCGGTTTGTTCTGCCCTGCGCAGCGCAAGCAGGCCATCCTGCACTATGCAGGTCGCCGCGCCATGGACGTGGAAGGCCTGGGTGACAAGCTGGTGGACCAGTTGGTAGATGCGGGCTTGATCCGCACCTTGCCCGAGCTTTACACCTTGGGTTTGGCCAAGCTCAGCGTGCTCGAGCGCATGGGCGAAAAAAGTGCGCAAAACCTGCTGGCCGGGCTGCAGCAAAGCAAGCAAACCACGTTGGCGCGTTTTCTGTACGCGCTGGGCATACGCCACGTCGGCGAAACCACGGCGAAAGATTTGGCCAAGCATTTCGGCTCGCTCGACCGACTGCTGAGCGCCACGCCCGAGCAGCTGCTGCAAGTCAATGATGTGGGCCCGGTGGTGGCATCCAGCTTGCGAAGTTTCTTTGATCAGCCGCACAACGTCGAGGTGGTGGAGCAGCTGCGCGCCGCGGGTGTGAGCTGGCCAGAGTCTGACGGTACCGAGGACAGAACGCCCAAACCGCTCAGCGGCAAAACCCTGGTGCTCACCGGCACGCTGCCCACTTTGTCGCGCGACGCGGCCAAGGAGTTGATTGAAGCCGCGGGCGGCAAAGTGGCCGGTTCGGTGTCCAAGAAAACCCACTTTGTGGTGGCCGGTGAAGATGCCGGCAGCAAGCTGGACAAAGCGCGCGAGCTTCAAATCACTGTTTTGGACGAGGCGGGGTTGTTGGCCTTGTTGGCAGCCTGAGGGCCAAGAACGTCTTGAATTTATCCTTGCAAATTGAACATCGCGTGTTCAATTTGCAAGGAAAAAATTGAAGGCAGTAGCGCGGTGAATCGGCTCAAACCCGCGCCACCGCCAGCCATTTCTCCAGCAGCGCCGGGTCAGCCAACAACGCAGCGCTGTCGCCACGGTGCACCACCGTGCCACGGTCAAGCACCAGCACGCGCTGGGTGATGGGCAAGATGAGTCGGGGGTTTTGCTCCACGATGATGACGCTGAGGCCTTCTTCCTTGACCACGCGCGCAATCGAGCGCAGCAGCTCTTCCACGATGAGGGGTGCCAGGCCTTCGAGCGGCTCGTCGAGCAACAACAACTTGGGGTTCAACACCAAGGCACGGGCCACCGCCAGCATCTGCTGCTCGCCGCCCGACAACTGGTTGCCGAGGTTGGTTTTGCGCTCGGCCAGGCGCGGGAACATGGCGTAAGCACGCGCCACGTTCCACGGGCCCGGTCGTGCCACCGCAGTCAGGTTTTCTTCCACAGTGAGCGACTTGAAAATGTTGCGCTCTTGCGGCACCCAGCCGATGCCTGCGGCGGCGCGCCGATGCGGCGGCAAATTGCTGATGTCCCGATTGCCATCCACCCCGCCCGAGCCACCCCAATGAATGCTGCCCGCATGGCGTTGCGTCACGCCAATCAGCGTGTTGAGCAGCGTGGTTTTACCGGTGCCGTTGCGACCCAACAAGGCCAGCGACTCGCCTTGCGCCAGGTTGAACGACACACCTTGCACCACCACGGCTTCACCGTAGCCGGACTTCAGGCCGTCGACTTTGAGCAGATCAGCCATGCCGACTCTCGTTTTTGGCTTCACTGGTTTTGCTGGATTTGGCGTCTTCGCCTTGCCCCAAATAGACAGCTTTCACGCGCGGATCGGTCGAGATGCTTTGCACATCGCCTTCGGCAAACACCGCGCCGCTCACCAGAACCGTGACCGTGCGGGCGAAGTTGAAAACCAGGTCCATGTCGTGCTCTATCAACAGCACCGACACGTCGGCAGGCAGCGCATTGACGGTCTCGAAAATTTCTTCGCGTTCGCCTTCCGGCACACCCGCCACCGGCTCGTCAAGCAACAGCACGCGCGGCTCGCACGCCAGCGCGGTGGCAATTTCAAGCAAGCGCCGTTTGCCGTAGGCGAGTTGCATCACCGTTTGGTTCATCACGTCGTCCAGGCGAAATTGCTTCAACAGCGATTCGCACTTTTGCACCACGCGTGGGTCCGACCCCAGCGGTTTCCACCACTGCGCGCTGATGCCGAGGTGGGTGGACACCGTCAGCGCCAGCGACTGCAAAGGCGTGAGCTCATTGAACAGCTGGTTGATTTGAAAGGTGCGCACGATGCCGCGCCGCACGCGCAGATGCGACGCCAAACGGGTGATGTCTTGGCCGTCGAGTTCAATGCGCCCGGCCGTGGGGGCGAGCACGCCGGTGAGCAAATTGATGAGCGTGGTTTTGCCGGCGCCGTTGGGGCCGATCAGCGCGTGGCGTGCGCCTTTCTGGAGCTTCAATGACACGTCGTGGGTGGCCAGCAAACCGCCGAAACGCTTTTGCAGCGCATGGGTTTCAAGCACCGTGGTTTCGGCAGTGGAGGTCATGGTTTGTCCCGCCGGTTCCAGCGTATCCAGGTCCACGGTTTCAACAAACGCTCACGCCCCACCAGCATCAGCACCACCAGGAACAAGCCTATCCAAAACGTCCAGTACTGCGGTGTCCAGGCGGCAATCCAGTCGTGCAGCAACTTGAAGGCAATGGCACCAAAAATACCGCCGTACAAATAGCCGGTACCGCCGATCACCAGCACCAGCAACACGTCGGCGCTGCGGTGAAAGTCCAACACGTCCAGCGACGCGAAGCCGCTGGTTTGCGCCGTGAGCGCACCGGCCGCACCGGCCAGTGCGGCCGCCACGGTGTACACCGCTGCAATGCGCGCATTGACCGACAAGCCGATGCTGGCCGCACGCAGACGGTTGTCGCGCAGCGCCTTCAAAGACACCCCAAACGGCGACTGCACCAGCTTGCGTGCCACCAGCAACAGCACGATCAACACGGTGAGCGAATAGCCAAACGCGACGCGGCCTTGCAGGTCGAAATCAAAGCTGCCAAACGGTGTGATCAGCGGCGCCATGACCACGCCCTGCAAGCCGTCAGCGCCCCCGGTGATGTGGTCCAGCTTGTTGGCCAACTCGTACAAGATAGACGCCACGCCCAGCGTGACCATGAGTCGCGTGAGGTCAGAGCCGCGCAAGATCAGCAGGCTGCACAGCGCACCAAATGCGGCGCTGATGGCGATGGCCAGGCCCAAGCCGACCCACGGGTCGGGCATGACGTGCTTGGCAAACAACGCGGCGCTGTAGGCGCCCACACCAAAGAAGGCCGCGTGGCCCAGCGACACGATGCCGGCATAGCCGAGCACCAAATCGAGCGACACCGCAAACAGCGCCAGGATGGCGATTTCATTGAGCAGCAACGAGTGCTTGCCCAGCAGGAACCACGATGCCGCAGCCGCCGTCAACAAGGCCACCTCCCACCAGCGCCAAGCGGTGGAATGCTTCAACGACGCTGCAACCGAAGCGCTGAAATTGGAAGCCATACCGGGTGCGCTCATTTGGCAGCCCCGCGCCCGAAAAGCCCTTGCGGACGCCACACCAAAATCAAAATCATCAGCGCATAAACGATAAAAGCGCCGAGCTTGGGCACGTAGTACTTGCCGGCCACATCGGCAATGCCCAGCGTCAGTGCTGCCAGCAAGGGGCCGGTGATGGTGGTGGTTCCGCCCACCGACACCACGATCAAAAAGTAAATCATGAATTTGAGCGGGAAGGTGGGGTCCAGGCCCAGCACCTCGGCGCCCAATGCGCCGCCCAACCCGGCCAAACCCGAGCCCACAGCGAAGGTGAGCAAAAACACGCGGTTGACGTCGATGCCCAAGCCCGAGGCCACGCGCGGGTCGTCTACTGCGGCGCGCAAGCGGCTGCCAAAACGGCTGCGTGACAGCACGGCTTGCAGCGCCACCGTGAGCAACGCGCACACCACGATGATGAACAGGCGGTACTTGCCGATGCCGATGTACTCAGACGCCGCACCCAAATCCAGCCGGCCCTGCAAGTAAGACGGCAGTTTCATGATTTGCTGCTGCGAGCCGATGACGTAGTCCACCCCCGCCACCGCCATGAACACCAGGCCAATGGAAAACAGCACTTGGTCGAGGTGCGGTTTGGCGTACATCTGCCGGTACAACGTGCGTTCGAGCAGCGCCCCGGCGGAGGCGCTGACCACAAAGGCAATGGGCAGCGTGGCCAAGAAAGGCACGCCCATTTTGTTCATCAGCAGCACCGTGGTGTAGCCGCCGGCCATGGCGAAAGCACCGTGCGCCAGGTTGATGAAATTCATCAAGCCCAGAGTCACCGCCAAGCCCACAGCTAAAACGAAAAGGAGCATGCCGTAGGCGACGCCGTCGAAGAGGATGGTCAGCATGGCGGGCTCAGAATGAGCGCACGATTAGCGAGCGCCGAAGCAAAGGCAAAGGCAACAATGACTTGTTGCCTGGCCATCGACTTGCTTGATTACTTACTTTCTTACTTGGCCTTGCCCGGATCCTTCACCGCTTTTTGCACATCAAATTCCATGTTGAACAGCTGCCCGTTCACGCGCTCTACTTTGCGGATGTAGACGTCTTGCACGATGTCACGGCTTTGCGCGTCGATCAAGATTTGGCCGCGTGGGCTCTCGAACAACTGGCCCTTCATGCCGGCCAGCAATGCATCCCCACCGCCTGCGCCTTTGGTGGCTTCCAACGCCTTGTAGATCACCCGCATGCCGTCGTAACCAGCCACAGCCATAAAGTTGGGGCGCATGCCTTTGTTGGCGGCTTCAAACGCAGCCACAAATTTTTTGTTCAGCGCCGATGGGTGCGACGCCGAGTAGTGGTGCGAGGTCACCACGCCCAGGGCCACGTCGCCCATGTCGTTGAGTTGGTCGTCGTCGGTCACGTCGCCGGTGGCGATCAGGCGGATGCCTGATTTGTCGAGGCCGCGCTCGGCAAACTGCTTCATGAACGCTGCGCCTTGGCCCGAGGGCAAAAACACAAACAGCGCTTCGGGGTTGGCATCGCGCACGCGTTGCAGGAAGGGCGCGAAATCGGGGCTGCGCAGCGGCGAGCGAATCTCGCCAACGATGGTGCCGCCGTTCAATTGAAAGCGGTCTTTGAAGGTGCGCTCGGCGTCAACGCCCGGTGCGTAATCGGCCACCAGGGTCATGGCTTTTTTGATTTTGTTTTTCGATGCCCATTCGGCGATGCCCAAGGTCACCTGCGGCAGCGTGAAGCTGGTGCGCACGATGTAGGGCGACTGCTCGGTGACGATGGACGTGGCAGCGGCGGTGACCACCATCGGGGTTTTGCTTTGTGTGGCGATGGGCGCGGTGGCAAGGGCCAGCGGAGTGAGGCCAAAACCGGCCAGCACATCGACCTTGTCGTTCACCACCAGCTCCTGCGCGGTGCGGCGCGTGGCGTCGGCCACACCGCCGTCGTCTTTGAAGATGACTTCAATTTTTCGGCCTGCCACGGTGGTGCCGTTTTGCGCCATGTACAGGCGCGCCGCCGCTTCAATTTGACGGCCGGTAGACGCCGACTGGCCGGTCATCGGCAAGATGAAACCAATTTTGAAGGGCGCTTGTTGGGCATGAAGCGCCGGCGTAAAAACCATGCCGAGGGCGGCGGCGCTGAGCGCGAAGATCGTTTGAGCGAAGTTGCGTTTTTGCATTTTTTATCACCGAGAGTTGAATGTGGGGACGGCTTTTGAGCGTTTGGATTGTCGGCCAGTTGGCGCGTGAAGGGCGTCGGGTTTATGCGGCTGATGGGGCCTGGACATAAGGGATTTGGCGGTGGGTAACTGAAGCTTTGCAGGCGCAAGAATGCGCAGGTCCGATAACTGGAGCCGCTGCATGACCTCACCTGCCGTCGTTTCCAAGCCAACCGTCACACCACCCTTTCGAGCCGATCACGTCGGCAGTTTTTTGCCTGGTGGTGGAGGTGGCTCAGGAGGTGTGGGGCTGAAACCCGCGTTGCGCGCTTGAGGCGGCTTGATTCATTTCGAGCGCCCGCGCAATTCGGTGCTTGCCCACCGTCGTGCGCGGCACTTTGCCTGCAAACCAGGTGCGCACGTCTTCCTCCAAGCCCAGGCCGTGCATGTAGTTGTAGAGCGCTTTTTTCAGCG
>JBBRGA010000093.1:0-13350 GCA_038241115.1 Burkholderiales bacterium
AGGTTTTCCGTGAGGGCGACACCTTGGCTCCCGGACTGTTGCTCGAACAGATCAAGCTCAAATCGGCGGTGCTCAAGGTCAAGGGCTTGCGCTACGGCATCTCGTATAGAGGTCGCAGGAGGTTCGGCCGCGGAACGCTCCTCTTAAAATAAGCGCGGTAAATCCACTTTCAAACCCGAAGGCCGAGGAAGCGCAATGAGCATCAAGAGCGACAAGTGGATACGCCACATGGCCAAGACCACCGGCATGATCGAGCCGTTCGAGCCCGGGCAGATTCGCCATGCCGCAGACGGTCAAAAAATCGTCAGTTACGGAACCTCCAGCTACGGCTACGACATCCGCTGCGCGCCCGAATTCAAGGTCTTCACGAACATTTACAGCACGGTGGTCGACCCGAAAAACTTTGACGAGCGCAGCTTTGTTGACATGAACGCCGAGGTCTGCATCATCCCGCCCAACAGCTTTGCGCTGGCACGCACGGTGGAGTACTTCCGCATCCCTCGCAATGTGCTCACCATCTGCCTCGGCAAAAGCACTTATGCGCGCTGCGGCATCATCGTCAACGTCACCCCGTTCGAGCCTGAGTGGGAAGGCTATGTGACCCTTGAATTCAGTAACACCACGCCTTTGCCGGCCAAAATTTACGCCGGCGAAGGCTGCGCCCAAGTGCTGTTTTTCCAGAGCGACGAAGAATGTGAAACCAGCTATAAAGACCGAGGCGGCAAGTACCAAGGGCAAAAAGGCGTGACTCTGCCCAAGACCTGATCGAAGTCCGAAACAAACCTGCTTGCGGACCGAGCTTGCCGAAATCCGAATTCAATTCTTGAGGAGCACGCCATGCGCATGGACGGCCAAGATGAAAGTTCCAACGTCGAAGACGCCCGCGGCTCGAGCGGTGGCCGAGGCGGCGGCATGCGCCTGGGCGGTGGTGTTGGGGTGGGCACCATCGTCATCGCGGTGGTGGCAGGTTGGATCTTTGGCATCAATCCGCTGACGGTGCTCGGTTTGCTGGGTGGAGGTGAGCCTGCGCCGATGAGCCGCAGCGCCCCAGAGCCGCCTTCAAAGTCGCGCCCCCTGGACCCGCAGGCCCAATTTGTTTCCAAGGTTCTGCGCAGCACCGAGGTGGTGTGGGAGAAGGTGTTCAGCGAGGCTGGCAAAACCTATGTCAACCCCAAACTCACCCTGTTTCGCGGCAGTTACCCCACCGGCTGTGGCCAGGGTGACGCTGCCATGGGTCCGTTTTACTGCCCCGCCGACAGCCACGTTTACCTCGACATGGCCTTCTTTGACACCCTGAGCACGCGCCTGGGGGCGCCTGGCCAATTTGCCCAGGCCTACGTCATCGGCCACGAAGTGGCGCACCACGTGCAAAACCAGCTCGGCATCAGCGGAAAGCTGGACGCCATGCGCGCGCGCAGCACTGAAACCCAACAAAACGCCGCCAGCGTGCGCCTGGAGTTGCAGGCCGACTGTTTTGCCGGCGTCTGGGCGAACCGGTCGCAGGCGGAGCAGGGCTGGAAGCTGGAGCCAGGCGATATCGAGGCGGCGCTCAACGCTGCGTCTCAAATCGGTGACGACACCCTGCAACGCAAGTCACGCGGGCAAGTGGTGCCCGAGAGCTTCACCCACGGCACCAGCGCCCAACGCGTTTCGTGGTTCAAGCGCGGATTGCAAAGCGGCAGCGTGGCGCAGTGCAACACGTTTGGTTGAGGCGCTGATCTGCGTCGACAACTCAGAAGTCCTGCACCGCAAGGCCACCCAGAAGGGCTTGCGGCGCAGATGAAGCTGCCGCTGGGGCCTCGAACCGCGCTTAAAACGTTCCCGGCAACAAAATAGTTTTGTCCACCGTGTTGATGTCGGTGTGCCCGCAAAACGCCATCGTCACGTCCAATTCTTTGGCAATGATCTCGAGGCACTTGGTCACACCCGCCTCGCCCATCGCGCCCAAACCGTAGAGAAAACTGCGCCCGATCAGCGTGCCTTTTGCGCCCAGTGCGCGCGCCTTCAATACGTCCTGGCCGCTGCGGATGCCGCTGTCCATCCACACCTCAATTTGTTGACCCACCGCGTCGGCAATGGCCGGCAGCGCTTCGATCGAGCTGGGTGCGCCGTCGAGTTGGCGGCCGCCGTGGTTGGACACGATCATCGCGTCGGCACCACTGTTGGCCGCCAGTTTGGCGTCTTCCACGTCCATGATGCCTTTCAAGATCAGCTTGCCGCCCCAGCGTTTTTTGATCCACTCCACATCGTTCCAGTCCAGCTTGGGGTCGAACTGTTCACGCGTCCACGCGCCCAGTGAACTCATGTCGCTCACGCCCTTGGCGTGGCCCACCAGGTTGCCAAAGGTGTGGCGCTTGGTGCCGGCCATGCCCAGGCACCAGCGCGGCTTCATCATCAAATTCAAGATGTTGGCCAGCGTGGGTTTGGGTGGCGCCGTCAGGCCGTTTTTTAAATCCTTGTGGCGTTGGCCCAGCACCTGCAGGTCCAGCGTCAACATCAGTGCAGTCACGCCAGCGGCTTTGGCGCGGTCCATCAAGCGGTCCATGAAATCGCGGTCGCGCATCCAATACAACTGAAACCAAAACGGCGCTTGGGTGGCAGCCGCGATGTCTTCGATCGAGCAAATGCTCATCGTGCTCAGCGTGAACGGAATGCCGAATTTCTTCGCCGCCAGCGCCGCCAACATTTCGCCGTCGGCATGCTGCATGCCTGTCAATCCGGTGGGCGCAATGGCCACAGGCATGGCCACCGGCGTTCCCGCCATGGTCGTGCGCAGTGACCGGTTCTCCATGTTCACCGCAACCCGCTGACGCAGCTTGATGCGCTGAAAGTCGCTTTCATTGGCCCGGTAAGTCCCCTCTGTCCAAGACCCCGAATCGGCGTAGTCATAAAACATCCGCGGCACGCGTTTTTTGGCCAGGATGCGGAGGTCTTCGATGTTGGTGATGACTGTCATTTTGAGTTTGGATTTGGTTTTCGGCGTGCACTGTGAAACATTGTTTCGATCCTAGGCGAAGTGCATGTTGAACGACTTTGCACTGGCCATTGCCGATTGCCAACCTAAGGAACGGCGAAAATCATGTTTCGGAGGTACCTGCGATTCGTCGGCTGCTACTGATTACTTTCCGACTGAAACAACGAGAGTTCAGATGGCATGGGCACAGCTTTTGTACGGGCCTCCCGCGCATCTTCCCCCTTCACCAATGCCCCAGCGCGCACGCCCAACAAACGCAGGCGACGCGTCAAATCAACGCGCTTCAAACAGGCGCCGGCGGCGCGGCGAATGTCTTGGGCATTCATGGTGTGGGCGGGCAGGGTCAGGTCGCGGGTGACGATTTTGAAATCGTCGAAGCGCAGCTTGATGCCTATGGTCTTGCTGGCGTAGCCCTTGCGGGCCAAGTCGCTGGCCAGCTTGATGCACAGCTCGGTGAAGATGGGTGTGAGCGTGTCGCGGTCGCGCACGGCGTGCAGGTCGCGCTCGAACGTGGTTTCGCGGCTGATCGACTTGGGCTCGCTGAAAGTGACCACCGGGCGATCGTCGCGGCCGTGCGCCGCTTCATGCAACCAGGCACCGTAACTTTTGCCGAAATGGCCCAATAAAAACTGCGGCTCGGCGGCGGCCAAATCGCCGATGGTGTGGATGTTGCAGCCCGCCAGTTTTTCGGTGGCTTTGGGGCCGATACCGTTGATTTTTTTGGCGGGCAGCGGCCAGATGCGCGCCGGTATCTCTGCGGCACTCAGCAGCGTCAGTCCGTTGGGTTTGTCGAGGTCGCTGCAAATCTTGGACAGCAATTTATTGGGCGTGATACCGACCGAGCAGGTCAGGCCGGTGGCCTCGAACACGGCTTTTCGCAGCGCCACGCCCACTGCGCGACCGGCGTCGAGTTGCGCGCCCGGCAGCTCAGTGATGTCGAGGTAGATCTCGTCGATGCCTCGGTCTTCCAAGATGGGTGCCACATTGCGCGCGGCGGCTTTGAAGAGACGCGAATACTTTCGGTATTCGTCGAAGTCCACGGGCAACAAAACGGCGTCGGGTGCCAAGGCGGCCGCTTTCATTACACCCATGCCCGAGTGCGCACCGAGTGCGCGGGCTTCGTAAGTGCAGGTGGTGATCACACCCCTGCCGGCATAGTGGCGCAGCAACGCGTAGCGGCGCGTGCCGTCGGGCTTGAGCTGAGGTGAGGCGTCGCGACCGCCGCCGATCACGACGGCCATGCCGCGCAAATCGGGATAACGCAGCAACTCGACCGACGCGTAAAAAGCGTCCATGTCGAGGTGGGCGATCAGGCGATGTGGAGGCGCGGAAGTGGCTGTATGAAACACCAGCCATTATCTTGCGTTGGCGTTGGCGTTGGCGGTTGGCTTTGGCGTTGGCGGTTGCGTGAGCGTTGTTGCTCGCGTCGCGGTTGAACGTGATCGCCAACCGGCGCTGTTCAGCGCGAACCCAGGTTCAGGCTTGAACTGAGCCGCCTCGAAAACTGCGGGTTGCGGCGCCAAATGCCGAATACAGCGCCGGTGTCTCTCGCGGTATCAGTACGTCGATGGCGCGGTCGAGTGCGGCAGTGGCGCGAGCGAGCGCTTCGCGCTGTGCGGCCATTTGCCCGCTGGCGGCCGCCAAGCGACGGCGCAGCGCCATTGGCACCGTGCCCGATTTGGCGGCGAGCGTGAAGTGATCGACGGCGCGTACCAAGCTGCGGTGCAGTTCGGTGGAATGAGCATCGATTCCCTGGGTGTCTCGCGCAACCAGTGCATCGCCCAGATGGGCGAGTTGTTCTTCAACTGCCAAAACTTTGACTTCGAGTGCGGGGTCGGCGAAATCGGAAGTGATGTTCATGGGGTGCAGCCGTTTGTGGTGTGCGCTGATGCGAGTCAGCGCTGCCCTTTACTGAGTAGCTCTTGCGCGTTTGCAATCAGTTTGTCGGCAATGACTTCGGCGTTCACCGAGTAATTGCCGCTTTCAATCGACTGCGAAATACGGCTTACTTTTTCAACGTCGAGGTCGGCCGACGCTTGCGTCGCGCCGGCCCTGAGTGCGGCTGCCGTGTTGGACAACTCGACTTGCGTGCTTGCAGCCAAACTGCCGCCCACGCCTTTGGCCGATTTGTCTGCTTCTGCAGACTCAGTTCGGCTGGACGGTGCAGACACCGCGGCCGATTCAACAGAATTTCCAATTTTCATGATTCGCTCCAAGGGGTGGATTTGAGGCCAGACCCGATCCATATGTCTTTCTTATCGGATGCCCCGAGCGCGACTTTAGTGTTTTTTTCTGCCCCGTTACCGTGCGGCTCGCCCTGCTTGCCTACCGGCTCAAAGTGTCACTTCCATCTTGCGTTCGCCTACCGCGATTCCAGTGAGCACACGCCCCGCTTCGGTGCGCACCCTGACGGGCTGACCCTCGATCCCGGCATTCAGTGCCTGGCCTTCGCTGGCGATATTGAAACCGCTGCCCTGCGCCAGCACCTGCACGGTTTCGCCGGCAGCAAACCATTGGCGCAGTTTGAGGTGAGTCATGCGCAGACTTTGGCCTGCCGCCACAGGTTTTGCCAATGTGCGACCGACGGCCTGTGCGTTTTGGTAGACGGCATCTGAGCCGTCTTCGGCCAGGTTGACCTCGCTCTTGCCCAGGTCCGCGGCGGCAATGACTGCGCCCGCTGCCAGAGCTCGCAAGCTCACCAGCGCCTGGCCGTAAACCTTGACGGTGATGGGCAGATACACATTCCACGCCGTGGTGCCTTGTGTGCAACGCAGGCCGATTCTGGTTTTGCCCCACAGCTTGGTGTTGGGCGGCAAATAAGGTTCGATGCGTTGGCAGGGCGCCAAACGCAGGCGTTTGTCCAAACTGCCCACGCTGATGTCAACACGGCTGACACCGAGCGCCGGGTCTTTGGTGGCGGCCTGCGTGGCGGCCAGAGCCATTTGGCGAACTTGTTGTTCGACCACGCTGTCGAGCACGCCGGGTTCCAGTGTTTGTGCGAGCGCAGGAGACAAGGCTGTTGACAGGGTGAATAAACACCACACCGCGCCCGCCCTCAAACGGATGCGGTGGCCGCAGTGCAGTGAACGCAAGCAACGCAGAAGAGCCAAGGAGTTCATCGTCCCAATGTAGAAGTGGGGGCGCATTTCCAAGATTCGAATAGACGGCGTTTTAAGGCTCTGTTCTCGCTAATGTTCTGGACGGTGGCTGCCCACAATCGCCTCACGGTCCATTTCTCAAGGGCTGGATTGGAGGCCTTCATGCTGAACCGACTGACCAGCTCGCTCGAATTTCAAGGCCAGGCGCTGAGCCTGCGTGCCGAACGGCAGCGACTCATTGCCAGCAACATCGCCAACGCGGACACGCCCAATTACGTGGCGCGCGACATGAACTTTGCGCAAGTGCTGCGCGAGGCCACCGGCGCGGGCTCAGCGGGCAATGTCAGCAGCGTGTCCATGACCGGTGCCAGCGCCACACAGGCCGGACACATTGGCTTGAACATGCAGAACAGCATGCGCGCGGAGGCGCGCCTGAACTACGCAACACCGAGCCAAACCAACCTGGACCGCAACACCGTGGACATGGACCGCGAGCGTGCCAATTTCGCCGACAACTCCGTGAAGTTCGAAGCCACGCTGCGCTTCATCAACGGCAGCGCCAAGACCATGCTCGACGCCATTCGTGGTCAGTAAGTTGATCCGTGATTTTCTTGTTCTTGCGCTCACATATGTGTTGCAAAAATTGATTGAAAGGACGACCGCATGTCCATGCTGAACATTTTCAACGTCTCGGGCAGTGCCGCCAGCGCGCAAAGCCAGCGGCTCAACGTGGTGGCGTCCAACCTGGCCAACGCCGACACCGTGGCCGGGCCCGACGGCAAGGTCTACAAAGCGCGACAGGTCACGTTTCAGACCGAGTTCATGGGCCAGACGAAAAACGATCTGACCTCGGCGGGCGTCACGGTGTCGACCATTTCAGAGGACAACACGCCGGGCAAGCGCCTGCACGACCCCAAGCACCCGCAGGCCGACGCCGACGGCTACGTGACCTACAGCAACGTCAACGCGGTCGAGGAAATGGTCAACATGATTTCAGCCTCGCGCTCTTACCAAAACAACGTTGAAGTGATGAACACCGCCAAAAGCCTGCTGTTGAAGACGCTGCAAATTGGCACTTGATAAACGTTGCAAATTTGAACTGAAGGAATCTCCATGGCCATCACCGCACTCGACCCGACTTTCAGCAGCGCCGCAAGCGCGGCAGCCACCACACCCAGCACGCTGGCGCAGAAAAACTCCGGCGGCAGCGAAGACCGCTTTTTGAAGCTGCTGGTGGCACAGATGCAAAACCAGGATCCGTTGAACCCGCTGGACAACGCGCAGGTCACCAGCCAGATGGCGCAGATCAACACCGTCAGCGGCGTTGAAAAACTCAACAAAACCATGAGCGGCTTGACCTCGCAGTTCTTGCAAATGCAAACCCTGCAAGGCGCTGCCTTGGTCGGGCGTGACGTGACTGTGGCGGGCAACAGCATCAACATCGCAAACGGCGTGGGACAAGGCGCCTTTGAGTTGGCCTCAGACGCCAGCGCCAGCAAGGTCGAATTGCTGCGCCCTGACGGCACGGTGCTGGACACCTTGCAACTGGGCCCGCAAAAAGCCGGCCGCGTGAACTTTGAATGGCCCGCCAAAGCGACCGATCCACAGGCCGACATCCGCTTCCGCGTGGTCGCCGCCAACAACACCGCGCCCGTGACGGCGACCACCTACATGCGCGACAAAGTCGTGGCGGTGAACATGGGCGGTGACGCCTTGAGCCTGCAGCTGCAACGCTCGGGCAGCGTGCCCTACACGCAGGTGAAGTCGTTCAACTGAGTTTTTAGTCCACACCCACGCCCACGCCCACATCAGTTTCATCACCAGGAAAAATCCATGAGCTTCCAACAAGGTTTGTCAGGTTTGAACGCCAGCAGCAAGAGCCTCGACGTGATCGGCAACAACGTGGCCAACGCCAATACCTACGGCGAAAAATTGTCTCGAGCCGAGTTTGCTGGCATGTATGCCAACGCCATGAACGGCTCGTCGAGCAACCAGGTAGGCATCGGGGTGCGTGTGGCAGCTGTGACTCAACAGTTCACGCAGGGCAGCATCGTGACCACCGACAACCCGCTTGATTTGGCGGTCAATGGCAACGGCTTTTTCCAGGTGAAGGACAACATCGGCGGTGTCAACTACAGCCGCAACGGTCAGTTCAAGGTAGACCGTGAAGGCTATGTGATCAACAACCAAAACCAAAAGCTGATTGGCTATCGCGCCAATGCCTTGGGCGTGATCCAGAGCGGCGCGGCCGATGCACTGCAAATGCCTACCGCCGGCATCAAGCCAGCCGTGACCACCGCCATCAAGATGGAATTGAATTTGGACGCTCGCTCGGGGCCGACCGCGCCTGCCGCGCCTGCCGCGCCCACCATCAATTTGGCCGATCCGCTGACCTACAACAAGGCCACCTCGCTGAACGTGTTCGATGAAAAAGGCCAGGACGTGGCTTTGACGTTTTACTTTCAGAAAGCCGACACCGACAAATGGAATGTGTACGTTGCGGCCAACGGCACGCCGATCAACCTCAGTGCCGGCTTGCCCGCTCCGTCCACGCAAATCGTGTTTCCCGCCAACGGCGGTACACCCACTTTGCCGGCGGCCGACGTGCCACTTGACATCCCACTGTCGGCCAATGCCGTCGGCGCGGCCACGCTGCCTATTCCTGGCGTCAAACTCAATCTTCTGGGTGCCACCCAATACGGCTCGCCGTTCGGCGTGACCGACCTCACTCAAGACGGCTATGCGCCGGGTCAACTGGCGGGTGTTTCGTTTGCCAACGACGGCATCGTGACTGCGCGTTATTCCAATGGCCAGATCAAGGCGGCTGGGCAATTGCTGCTGGCCAACTTTCGCAATCCCCAAGGTTTGCAGCCTCTGGGCGGCAATACCTGGGCACCTTCGCACATTGCCGGTGACCCGGTCGTGGGTGCGCCGGGTGAAGGAACCCTGGGCGTGCTGCAGTCGGGCGCGCTGGAAGAGTCGAACGTCGATCTGACCGCCGAGTTGGTCAACATGATCACCGCGCAGCGCTCTTACCAAGCCAACGCGCAAACCATCAAAACGCAGGACCAGGTGTTTCAAACTTTGGTCAACCTGCGCTGAGTTGATGTCCAGCTCGATGCTGATTTGAGGAGCCGCCATGGACCGCATGATTTACCTGTCGATGTCTGGGGCCAAGGCCACCATGCAGCGCCAGGACGTCCTCACGCACAACCTGGCCAACGTCAGCACCAACGGCTTTCGGGCCGAGTTGCAGGCCTTCCGCTCGGTGCCGGTGAACGGCAGCGGTGCCAGCACACGCGTCTATGCGCTGGAAAGCACGCCCGGCTACGACCCGACGCCCGGCCCCATGCAGTCCACCGGCCGGGTGCTGGACGTGGCCATGCAGGGCGATGCCTGGATGGCAGTACAGGCGCTGGACGGCACCGAGGGCTACACGCGGTCCGGCTCGCTCGATCTGCGCGCCGACGGCACATTGACAACCCGCAGCGGTTTGACTGTTTTAGGAGACGGTGGCCCCATCGTCGTGCCGCCCAATGTGGAGCTGAGCATCGGCAGCGACGGCACCTTGAGCGCGCGTCAACCCAACGGCAAATCAGCCAGCCTGGGCCGCATCAAATTGGCCACCGCAGAAGCGCCCTTGGTGCGCGGTGACGACGGCTTGTTCCGCGCGGCGTCTGGCGAGACTTTGGCGCCTGACTTGACGGCGCGCCTGCAAGAAGGCGCACTCGAGGGATCGAACGTCAGCGCCGTCGAGACCATGGTTTCCATGATCGCTGCGGCGCGTCAATTCGAGGCGCAAATGAAGATGGTGCAAACCGCCGAGGCGAATGAAAAAGCGGCCTCCAGTTTGTTGTCTAACCGCGGCTGATATTTAGTTTTACTTTGAAGGACATCCCATCATGATGCGTTCCCTTTGGACGGCAAAAACCGGCATGGAAGCCCAGCAGTTTCAGCTCGATGTGGTCTCGAACAACTTGGCCAACGTGTCGACCAACGGCTACAAACGCTCGCACGCGGTGTTCGAGGATTTGATGTACCAGACCCTGCGCCAACCCGGGGCCAACAGCACCGAGCAAACGCAGTTGCCCACAGGCTTGCAAGTGGGTTTGGGCGTGCGGCCGGTGGCCACTTCGCGGATGTACCTGCAAGGCAGCTTGCAGCAAACCAGCAATGCGTTTGACATGGCCATTCAGGGCAACGGCTTCTTCCAGGTCAGCATGCCCGATGGCACGACGGCCTACACCCGCGACGGCGCGTTTCAGGTCGACGCGCAGGGCGCGCTCGTCACCAGCGAGGGCTACCTCGTCAATCCGCAAATCACCATTCCCGCCAACGCGTTGAAAACCACGGTGGGCTCGGACGGCACCGTCAGCATCACCGTGCCGGGCCAGGCGGCCGAGCAAAAAGTGGGGCAGTTGTTGATGGCCAACTTCATCAACCCGCCGGGTCTGGACGCGCGGGGCAAAAATTTATTTACCGAAACCCCGGCTTCAGGCGCCCCCACCACCGGCGCGCCGGGCTTGGCGGGGCTGGGCACGATCCAGCAAGGTTTCCTGGAAACCTCGAACGTGAATGTGGTGGAAGAGTTGGTGCAAATGATTCAAACCCAGCGTGCCTACGAACTGAATTCCAAAGCCATCCAGACGTCCGACCAAATGCTGCAAAAACTCACCCAACTTTGATCGGGATTGTGATGAAGCACATAACCTTTCCACGCTCTGTCGCTGTGGCACGCGCTTTTGGCATTCGTGGCAGCCTCGGCATTCGTGGCGTCTGTGGCGTTCGCAGCGTCCCTGGCGTTCGCGGTGGTTTTTTTGCACTCTGCCTGGTCAGTCTGGCGCTCAACCTGGGCGGCTGCGCGGCGCTGAACGACACCTTGAGCGAGAAAGTCAACCCGCGCCCGCCAGTGGACCTGGCACCGATTCGGTATGCACGCGCCGACGAGGTGGTGGCCGCGCCCATCACCAATGGCGCCATTTTTCAAGCCGCCAGCTACCGCCCTTTGTTCGAGGACTACCGGGCGCGCTTGAAGGGCGACTCGCTGACCATTCAAATCGTTGAAAAAATCAACGCGTCGCAGACCAGCACCAGCTCGATCGCCAAAGACGGCAAGATCGACGGCAAGCTGAGCGCGGTGCCGCTGTTGTCGCCCGGCGCCCTGCTGCGCGCTGTGGCCAGCGGAAATGCAGCCAACACCTTCGACGGCAAGGGCTCCACCGAAAGCGCCAACACGTTCTCTGGCACGGTGACCGCGACCGTGACCGAAGTGCTGCCCAACGGGCATTTGTTGGTGTCTGCCGAAAAGCAGATTGGTGTGAATCACAACGTGGACGTGCTGCGCTTTTCAGGGCAAGTGGACCCGCGCGCCATATTGCCCGGCAACTCGGTGCTGTCGGCCCAGGTTGCCAACGTTCGTATTGAGCAGCGCGGCCGAGGTGCTGCAGCCGATGCGCAAGGAATAGGCTGGTTAGGACGCTTCTTTTTGAACGTTATGCCGCTTTAAGTTTCCCCAGAATAGGGTGGCAACTAACGCCGCCACCCCCATGGAAACGACCGAAAAACTACCCAAATTCCTGAAGGCACTGATCGTGCTGGCTGCCTTCGCAGCTTCTGCGGCGCTTTGGTGGCCTTCCGCTGCCAACGCGGCGCGGATCAAAGAAGTGGCCTCTGTGCAAGGCGTTCGCAGCAACCCCTTGATGGGCTACGGTTTGGTGGTGGGTCTGGACGGCACTGGCGACCAGACCACCTCGGCCCCCTTCACCACCCAAAGCATCATTGCCATGCTGGCGCAAATGGGCGTGGCTGTGCCGCAGGGCGCCAGCATGTCGCTGAAAAACGTGGCAGCGGTGGTGGTGACTGCGCAGTTGCCAGCGTTTGCGCAACCGGGCCAAACCATTGACGTCAATGTCTCGTCGATGGGCAATGCCAAAAGCCTGCGTGGCGGCACTCTGATCACCACGCCGCTGAAAGGCGCCGACCAACAAATCTATGCGTTGGCACAGGGCAATTTGATTGTGGGCGGTGCGGGCGCCTCGGCCGGGGGTTCGAAGGTTCAAATCAATCACCTCAGCGTGGGCCGTGTTCCCGAAGGTGCCACGGTGGAGCGCAGCGTGCCCACACCTCTGAGCCAGGGCGAGTTCATGCAGCTGGACCTGAACGCCAACGACTACAACACCGCTCGCGACGTGGCGCGCGCCATCAACCGTCGCATGGGCGAGGGCAGTGCGCAGGCCATGGACGGCCGCGCGGTGCGCGTGCGCATGCCTGCCTCACCGGATGCGCGGGTGAACTTTTTGGCCGACATCGAAAACCTCAACGTCGACTTGGCCATTCCCGCAGCCAAAGTGGTCATCAATGCCCGCTCAGGCTCGGTGGTAATGAACCAGGCGGTCACCTTGGCACCGTGTGCCGTGGCGCATGGCAATTTGTCGGTGACCATCAGTTCCACACCGGCGGTGAGCCAGCCGGGGCCGTTTTCCAATGGCCAAACCGTGGCCGGTGAAAAGGCCGACATCACCATTCGCCAAGAGGCCGGCGCACTGGTGCAAATGCCTGCGGGAACCAAGTTGTCCGAGGTGGTGAAGGCGCTGAGCTTGCTGGGTGCGACGCCGCAGGACTTGATCGGTATCTTGCAAGCGCTGCGCGCCGCGGGCGCGTTGCAAGCTGAGCTGGAGGTGATTTGATGGCCATCCAAAACCTGGGCGCATCAAGGGCCCCCACCCTGAGTTCTGCCGAGGCGACTGGCCTGTCGTCAGACTCCAAAGCCTTGCAAAACTTGCGCAGCACGGCCGCGCGCGACCCCAAGACCGCCATCAAGGCGGCGGCCAAACAGTTTGAATCGCTGTTCATGCAAGAACTGATGAAGAGCATGCGAAAGGCCACCCAAAGCACGGGCATGCTGGACAACGCCGGCACGCAAATGGGCACCGACATGCTCGACGATCAGTTCGCGCTGAAGATGAGCGGCCAGCCCGGCGGCCTGGGTGCAGTGATCGAGCGGCAGCTGCAACGTCAAATGGGCGCGACCCTGGAAAACAAGAGCGGCCAAAAGGTGCCGACAGTCGACGGCCTGAGTTCAGCGGCACCGATGCCCGCGCAACTTCGCGCACTGGCACCCACGCCGACCGCCGCAGGCTCAACCTCAACCTCAACCAGCACTGCGTCCATGACGGTCAGGGAGCGGCAGCTCGATTTCGTCCAGCGCAACACGGCCGCAGCGCGCGCCGCCGAAGTGCAGACCGGCATTCCCGCCAGCTTCATGGTGGCGCAAGCCGC
>JBBRGA010000094.1:0-13067 GCA_038241115.1 Burkholderiales bacterium
TTCTTCGCGGCGTCGATCTTGTCCTGCGAAATTCCAACTGACGCGCCGATGGCTTGCAACCAGGCCTCGGTGCCGTCATGGCCTACCGGCGCTGAGCCAACGATGCTGCGGCCTGCGGCGTCGAACTCACGCACGCTGGCGGTGTAGAACGGATGGATGGCTGCCACGGCGGCGCAGTCAAGCGCGGCGTACAACTCGCGCCATTCGCGGGTCGGAACCACCGGGCCTGCAGCCAAGCCCATGGGTTCGAGCAGCATGCCGATGATCATCGGGTCGGCCGGGAACATCTCACCGAGCAGGGCAATTTTTGGTTTGGCCCCGCCTGATGCACGTGAGGCTTGGGCGGCAGCGTCGAAGTTGCGCGGCGCTTGCACGGGACCTGCCATGACCTCGGTGCGTGCGTACTTCAACATCGCGCCGGCCAAAACGTCCTTGGCTTCTGCGTGGGTTGGCACGCCAAATCCCGGCACGTCAATGCCGATGATGCGCACGCCGTTGATTTCTTTCGGCAAGATTTGCAGCGGCACGCCGCTGGCGGTTGGAACGCACAAGTTGATGATCACGATGGCATCAAATTTGGCAGGATCGGCCTGCTGGTGCACCGCTTCGCGGATGTCCTCAAACAACTTGCCGGTCACCAAAGACTCGGAGTTGAAGGGCACGTAACCCACGCTGCGGCGCGCACCGTAGAAGTGCGACGTGAACGTCAGACCGTAAACACAGCAGGCCGAGCCCGACAAGATCGTCATCGTGCGGCGCATGCGCAAGCCCACTCGCAAAGAACCAAACGCAGGGCACATGCTTTGTGGTTGGTCGTGCGGTCCGGCCTTGGGGTCTTTCGGGTAGTCGACCGCGTATTGGTCGAGCACCTCAGACTTGCCTGCCGCTTTGGCCGCTGCCAGCATCGCGTCGCCGCCAGCGTGGCAGCCCATTCCGTCGCCTTCCAGTGCGGTGGGCACTGTGACGGGAACGATGGGGATGACTGCGGAGTTCATGGTGGGCTTTTCCGGGTTTGGGTACGAGTTCAAACTGAAAATCAGGCGGCGTCGTAAACCACTTCGAGGGTTTCTTTGACGACTTCTTTCTTGCCGCACATGTCGAACTGCGTGGCGGGCTCTAGCACCACATTGCGACCCACGGTGTCGGCCGAAAACAAGCCTAGCAACTGGTCTTGTGTCATCGGCTTTGGACGGATTGGCAATGAGGTGCCGACGTTTTCAGCGAGTTCAGCAAACATCGGGCCCCAGACTGAGTCGGGGCGGCCGATGATTTCGTAGCTGGCGCTTTTGCGACGGATATCGTCGTTCGCAGGGATCACTGACAAGACCGGGATGCCGACTTGTTCAGCGAAGGCCTTGGCTTCGCCCGTACCGTCATCGCGGTTGATGACCATGCCGGCCACGCCGACGTTGCCACCGAGCTTGCGGAAGTACTCGACCGCTGAGCAGACGTTGTTGGCCACATACAAGCTTTGCAGGTCGTTGCTGGCCACGACGATGACTTTTTGGCACATGTCGCGGGCAATCGGCAGGCCGAAGCCTCCGCACACCACGTCGCCCAGGAAGTCGAGCAGCACGTAGTCAAAGCCCCAGTCGTGAAAGCCCAGTTTTTCAAGCAGCTCGAAGCCGTGAATGATTCCTCGACCGCCGCAGCCGCGACCTACTTCTGGGCCGCCCAATTCCATGGCGTAAACACCGTCGCGCTTGAAGCAAACGTCGCCAATGGCAACCGCTTCACCAGCCAGTTTTTTCTTCGACGAAGTCTCGATAATGGTGGGGCAAGCCTTGCCGCCAAACAGCAAGCTGGTGGTGTCGCTTTTCGGATCGCAGCCGATCAACAAAACCTTCTTGCCTTGCTGCGCCATCATGTAGCTGAGGTTGGCCAAGGTGAAGCTTTTGCCAATGCCGCCTTTGCCGTAAATCGCAATGATTTGGGTCTCTTTGGTGACGCCACTGGTGGATATCGGTGCTGGCTCAAGTGCAGCTTCAGCGCGCAGGTCTTTCATCATGATGGTCACTGGCGTGCCCTTGGCCGTGGCCACTTTGTCAATGCTGTTCATGAGCAGGTTCTCCAATCCAAAATCATCTTCAAACAAGCGGGGTCGCTGAACGCAGTGCGGTATGCCTGATCTGCCTGCGTGGCGTCTGCCCGGTGGGTAATCAGGCCGTCGAGTGACAGACGGCCGGAGTCGATCAAATCGCGCACTGCCACCAAGTCTTGGGGCAACCACTGCGCAGCAATTCGAATGCGCGCTTCGCGCATGAAAGCCGGCGGGAATACAAAACTCAGAGGCTCGTCGTAAAAACCGGCCAACACCACTTCGCCGCCAGGGGCCAACCGTGAAATCAGGGTGTCGAGCAATTTGCCGTCACCGCTCACATCACAGATGCATTGGTAGTCGCGGCGGGTGTCTGTGGCGGGGTCAATAACTTCGTAGCCAAAACCCACGCCAACGCCGCCAGTGCGGCGTGTGGCATTGGTCTCCCACACTGTGGGTGCAGCGCCTGCAGCCACGGCCAACCTGGCAATCATTCGCCCCAAGACACCGTGGCCAATGATCAGATCGGGCTGGCGCAGGCCCTTCATCGAATGCGCGTGGTGTGCAGTGGCGGCCAGTGCCAGCAGCACGCCTTGCTCGCCAAGTTGCTCGTCAAATTTGATGGTGCGGGCACCGGGCAATATGACTCGGGCTGCAGCACCACCGAACAAGCCTCTGACGTCACCGAAGCATTTGGCGCCTGGCACAAACACGCGGTCGCCCACGCTGCCGCCTGAACGCGAACCGGCTGCGCTGATGCGGCCTACAGATTCATAGCCTGGCACCAGCGGATAGCCCATGCCGGGGAAGGCAGGCATGCGACCGGTCCACAGAAGGCGCTCGGTGCCGGTGCTGATGCCGCTCCATTCGATGTCGACCGTGACGTCTTCATCGGTGGCAGGAGTCAGCTTCAAGCGGCTCAGGACGAGCTTTTCAGGCGCTTCCATCACCACGGCCAAGGTGCTCATTTGCTCAATCTCCCTGAACCGCATGCGTGACCGCACAGTTCGCGGTGGCAATCTTGGCGGCCGGGGAGAAGAGGGTTACTACAGAACATGGTGTCATCTTAAGCTGACTATTCAAAGTGTCAATTAAAATTTACACAAATGTGACTTGGGGTTTACGCGGACAGCTTCAAACAGTCGATGGACGCGCCACCATGACCTGCGTTTGCAGCGGCATGTCGTTGGCCAGCAGCCTGACTTCGGCAAAGCCTGCGGCGTGCAACAGGCCGGTCAAATCGGCCGCACTGCGCGAGCGTCCTTTGCCCATGGCCAGCAGATAGAAGCCGAAATAAGCGTCGCCCATGGCCTCGGCCCCTGGTGTGCCGGCCATAGGCTCAGCGATCAACAGAGTTCCGTTGGCAGGAAGCGCTGCACGCGCGGCTTTCAGAATCATCAAAGCGCGTTCGTCGCTGTGGTCGAACAAAACGCGGACCAGCGTCACGATGTCGGCACCTTGTGGCAACGCGTCGTCAAAAAAGCTGCCGCCAAACGCGGTGGCGCGGTGGCTCAAGCCGGCGTCTTTCAAGCTGATGCGTGCGCGCTCGGCCACGGCGGGCAGGTCGAACATCATCAATTGCAAATGCGGCGCGGCTGCGGCCACAGCCTTCAAGAACGTGCCTTCGCCGCCGCCCACGTCGAGCAACACACGGTGCTTGGAGAGGGGGTAGGACGACAGCACCTGCTCGGCAATCAAGGGCTGCGAGGCTGACATCAACGCCGAGTACTCACTGACCTTGTCCGCCGCCAGATTACCTGGCTGGTCATAGGCCGCGTAGGGCCAGTAAGCGGCCAAAGCGGTAGATTTGGCCTGACCGCGCAGCAATGCCACGGGGTCGGCCAAGTCAACATAAAGCGTGGCGTGGTGCTCCACCATGGCGCTGATGGCGGTGTCACCCACCATGGGCGCACCCAAGGCACCCAGGCCGTAGCGCCCGCCGCTGCGGTGTTCTACCAACTGCAACGAAACGGCGGCTGCGAGCAAACGCTCGGCAGCATCTTCGGTCAATGCCAAACGCTGCGCCAGCGCGGCCACGGTTTGCGGACCTTCCGACAGGATGGCGAACAGGTTCAAGCGCACGCAGGCCAACAGCACCTGCGAGTACACAAAGCCCGCCACCAGATCAAACAGGCCGCGCGCGCGGCGTTGGGCGATGGGACGTGTCAGCGGGAAAGAGGAGGCCCAGCGCTGAAAACCACGGCTGGCCACCTTGCGGTCACGCCATTCGCAAAAGCGGTCGATGGTTTTACCAAAGCGTCGGTCGATCCAGCCGCTGGGCAACTCAGGCGGCTGCGGCGGAGTCATTGGAACAATTGCGCTGGAAGGAGTCATGGCTGGCGTACCTCTGGCGGTCCACCTCACGCCATCGCTTGGCTGGCTTCCTTGCTGCGCGCTTCTTTCGACACGGCATCCGACAATTCCTTGGGGATCAAACGTTCGGCTTCCATGCGAACCAGGGCGCGCAATTGAGCTTCACCTTTGCACACGGGAATGGCATCGATGGCGCTTTGAACCAGCGAATTGAAATGTGCAATCGCACCTTCCAAGCCGAGCTCGCGCGCCGAACTGGGGCGGCACAACGCAACGTCTTGGCCAGTGGGTTTGCCGATGACGGATGGGTCGGCAGCCACGTCGCGGATGTCGTCAGCAACTTGGTAGGCCTCGCCGAGCCAGTCTCCCAGCGCGCGCCAGGGTTCTGACGGCGCGCCGGCAGCCATAGCGCCAGCCACGGTGGCCGCGGTGAACAAGGCGCCGGTTTTGGCGCGCTGGTAGTCGGCCAGCGACACTCGAGGCTCGCATTCCCAGGCCTGCCCGGCAACGATGCCGAATGGCATGCCCACGCCTTTGGCGATGGTGCTCAGCAGCGCAGGCAAACGCGCAGGCGATTTTCCGGCGGCTGCACCCAGGGTTTGGAAGGCCAACACGATGAGCGCGTCACCAGCCAGCACGGCCAGGCTTTCGCCGTAAGCGAAGTGGACCGAAGCGCGGCCTCGGCGCGTGGCCGCGTCGTCAAAGCAAGGCAGGTCGTCGTGGACAAGTGAGGCGCAGTGCAGCAGCTCAATGGCGCTGCCGGCAGCCTCGCTCAGGTCGGGGTCGTCGTTGCCACAAGCGGCCGCCACGGCCAGACACAACTGAGGGCGCACCCTTGCCCCACCCGGAAACACGGCGTGGCGAATGGCACCGGCCAGCTTGGGCGGGCATCCTTGGGCTTCACCGGTGGCCACTGCTGCGGCCAAAGACTGTTCAATTCGGGTGATGGCTTTCATGCGCAAACCTTGTGTCCCGCGGCAAACGGGAGTGGTGAAAACAAAGTGTCAATTAAACGTGACACTCACGAATGTCACGGACTTTAGACAGAATGTTCTTGCGCGTCAACCTGGCAGCAGGGGTATTTGCCCTTTGCAGTGCGCGGATATGAAATTCAGGGGGTCAGCAAATCGGCCATGGTTTGCGGTTGCTCCTCATGCGCCAAATGTCCCAGGCTTGGCAGCATGATGACGGTGGACTTCGGCAGCATGCGGTGAACGCGATTGGCTTGCGACGGCGGCACGGCTTTGTCGTTGCCGCCAGTCACCAAAGTGAGTGCAGGCTTCAGCTCGCGTAATTTGGACTCAAGTGCCCTCAGGTCCCAGTTGGCCATCATGGCCAAAGCACCGGCGGCGTGACCAGGGCTGCGCAGCAAGCGGCCGTAGAGCGCCGTGCCTTCAGCGTCCAAGACCGAGCCGGTACCCGCAATCAAGCGCGTGGCGGCCGACGGATTTGCCGCACTCAACGCAAAAAGCTGAGGCACAAAGGGCAGCCCAGACATGAGCTTGGCGGCGGGCGGAAATAACAAACCGGGCAGGCCGCCCAGCGGCAGCAGCGCGCCATTCAGGCTGAAAATTTTCGCTGGCTCCAGCCAGCCGTCCAAGCAAAGCCTGGTGGCAATGGCCGCACCCGCGGAGTGACCCACCAGAACTTCTGGTCGCACGCCCACCGAGTCGAGCAGTTCCGAAAGCGCCTGGGCCATGCCAGGCAGAGACATTTGCGACTGTGTGCCCGCGCTGGTGAAGCCGTGGCCGGGCAAATCGACAGCCCATACGTTGAACTTGTTGGTGAGCAGCGGCATCAGCGCACGCCAGGAATGCGTGGCGGCACCGGTGCCGTGAATCAACAGCAAAGTGGGCAATGTCTTTCGACTCGGCATCTGCTGGACATGCCAGCGCAAGTTGCCCACCTGAATAAATTGGCTGCACTCACTGTGCGGCCACGTTGCCGCCTCGAGCAGCCAGTTCACGCTCAAGTCGCTGAAGAACGCGCTGACGATGCCGCCAGGGCGGTGGCTGCGCGCACCACTTGCGACAGTTCGGTCGCACCCGCGTAGGGCAGTGGCACGTAGACAGCGCCCATGGCGGCGGCCAGTTCTTTGGCGGCTGCGTGGGGCTTGGCGGAGGTGTCCAGCAGCAGCGTGGTGACGCCAGCCAGGCGGACTTGACGGGCGGCCAGCATCGCATCGGTCATGGCCTTCGGTCTGCCCGGGCTGCCGTCGCGCGCGATGTTGCCGCGGCCGTCTGTCAGGAACACGACGATGGGCGTTTCTCCGCGCCGCTGTATGGACCGCGCCAGTTCCACTGCCGTATCGATGCCCGTGGCCAGCGGCGTGCCGCCGCCGCCCGGCAAGCCCGCCAGGCTGCGTTTGGCGCGCACCAACGAGCGTGTGGGCGGGAGCAACACTTCTGCCACTTTGCCGCGGAATGCCAACACCGCGACGCTGTCGCGGCGCACGTAGCAATCGGCCAACAGCATTTCGACCGCGCCCTTGGCCTCGGCCAGCCGCGCCAAGGCGGCCGAGCCCGATGCGTCGACCACAAACACCGTGGTCGTTTCGGTGTTTTGCTGGTAGCGCGTGACATGAAAGTCTTCGCGACGCACTTGGATGCGCGCGGTGGGCACGGCGTCCAAGTCGGGTGGCGGTGCCGAATCTGCGGGCGTCTTCGGCTGGGTTTTGTCCTGAGTTTTGTCTTGAGTTTGGGCATCCACTTTGGCGTGCGCTTTTGCCTCCATTTCTCGCCGCCTCACCGCTTGCCAGGGAGCGGCCGCGCGCAAGGTTTCAATCACGTTCAAACGCGCGCCATCACGCGGCTCGCCGCGCCTCACACCGCTGGGACGGCCGCGTGTTTTGTGCTGCTGGACCTGACCAGCGCGACCGGCAGCGGCGCTGCGCGGCAAGCCGGTCTGGGCCAACTTCATGGACGCCAGCAGGCCCGGTGGAATGGCCGCGCGGGCCGCCTCCAAGATCAGTTCGTTCAAAGTCGCTGGGTCGATCGCGGGCGGTTCTTCTTCGGGCTTGTCGTCCTCTTCGTCTTCGTTGTCGCCCTCGCTGTCTTTGTCGTCTTCGTTTTCGTCCTCTTTGCGTTCTGGCGGCTCGATAGACGGCTCGTGCTCCGGTTCAGGTTCCGGCGCTTCAGCGTCATCCGAGTCAGACGGCGAGTCGTCGCCTTCGCCTTCGCTTTCGTCTTGCTGCGGCTGAGCCGGAACCTGGGTGGCGCGCGGCCCCAAAACCAAGCGCGCGGCAAGCGCCGCGTCGTCTTCGTCGACCTCTGTGCGTCCGTCCAGCGCGGCGCATGCGCGCGCAACGCGCAGCGCCAAAAGCGGCGCGCGCACCGAAGCAATGCCCAAGCTCATGGCCACTTCGCAAAGGCCTTCAACAATCACATCATTGGTGCTGACCAACGGCAACAGCGCGCGGGCGGCGGCCACGGCGCGGCGGGGGCTTTCGGTCATCGGGTCCAACGCGGCCCCGCGCTGCGGCGCCAAATTCACCCAAAACGCCAATCGTTCCTTCAACGAACTGGGTACTTGCTCGTCGTCGGCCATGCCCTCGTCCAACGCGACCACGCCCAAGCGCGCCGCGTGAAGCAGAGCCATGCCGTCGCGCTCAAGCACCACTTCACGGGTGTCGATCACTGCATTCATGCGCGCCGCCGTCGCAGAAGGCAAACGTTCGGCCATGGCCAACAACACGACGCCGTTGTCGGCCTCGGCAAGCACGCCTTTTTGCGCGACCGGGCGGCCCATTTGCAAGGTCGCGGCCAAGTCCAAACCGCCTAGCAAACGTGCGTCTTGAATGTGAAGCGGCACGCGGCGCAGCGGGGCACCTGCAGGCAATGCGTCGCGCAAAAAGCCCAACCAAAAATCGCGCGTGGGCCCCGCCAGTCCGCGCAGCGACACACCGCCGGTGCCGACCGGATCGATCGCGTGCAGCAAGGCCGCTTGAATCGCATCCGACCAGGCTTGCTCGGCTGCCCTTTCAGCGGCTTGAGACTCGCCGCTGGGGCTGTTCGCGGCCGCGTTTGCCACCGAGCTCAGCTGCCGAACAGCTCTGCCACGGCACGCTCCACGCGCACCGTGGAGCCCGAATCGTCCAGCGGATTGCGGCGCAGACGGTGGCGCAGCGCGGGAGGTGCCACGCGCTTTAAATGCGCGTCTTGCACCTCTTTGTCGCCTTCCAGCGCGGCCAGTGCGCGTGCGGCGCGGATCAAGGTCAGCTCGCCGCGCAGGCCGTCGGTGCCCAAGCTCATGCACAGTTGCGCAGCGCGCTCCAAGGCAGCGTCGGGCACGCTCACTTTGGGCAGATGCGCGCGCCCGGCGACGATGCGGGCGCGGATGCGGGCGTCTTCTGCGGCCCACTTTTCGGTGAAAGCAGCGCTGTTGCGCTCAAACGCATCGCGGCGGCGGACCACCTCCACGCGGCCTTGCAAATCGGTGGGCGTTTTCACTTCGACGGACAAACCAAAGCGATCGAGCAATTGCGGCCGCAACTCGCCCTCTTCCGGATTGCCGCTGCCCACCAGAACAAATCGGGCCGGGTGGCGCACGCTGAGGCCTTCGCGCTCGACCACGTTTTCGCCGGAGGCCGCCACGTCGATGAGCAAATCAACCAAGTGGTCTTCGAGCAAGTTGACTTCGTCGATGTAGAGAAATCCGCGGTTGGCGCGTGCCAGCAAACCGGGCTCGAAGGCCTTCACGCCTTGTGCCAATGCGCGCTCCAAATCGAGCGCGCCCACGACACGGTCTTCAGTGGCACCCAACGGCAAATCCACCACCGGCACGCTGACCAAATGGCTCTTTGGCTTGCCTTTTAACTTCAGCTGAGCGCAAGCCTCACACGACGTGGTTTTAACGGCCGGATCGCAGCCGTAGCGACAACCCACCACCGCATGCATTTTTGGCAGCAGAGCCGCCAGAGCCCGCACCGCCGTGGACTTTCCGGTGCCACGATCACCAAAAACCAAAACGCCTCCGATGCTGGGATCAACCGCTGCCAGCAGGATGGCGAGTTTCATTTCGTCTTGACCGACGATGGCAGAAAACGGGAAGGCAACGGACATGTGGGATGGGTGTTGGTGCAACTGCCAACGTGGCTACGAAAGGGAGGCGGCAGGGTAGCAGATCGATTCAATGGGCGCTTCTAGAATGAGGCATGCTGGCCCAACGCACCCTCCTCTCATCGACCCGAGCCGTCGGCGTCGGGGTGCACAGCGGACAACGCGTTGAACTCACTTTGCGGCCCGCGCCACCGAATACGGGGATCGTCTTCAGACGCGTTGACTTGCCCATGCCGGTGAACATTCAAGTCAACGCCCATGCGGTTTGCGACACCCGTCTGGCCACCACCTTGTCGGCCGGCGGCGACCCAGGCGCGCCCAAGGTCAACACGGTCGAACACTTGCTTTCAGCGTGCTCGGGTTTGGGCATCGACAACTTGTTTGTAGACATCACCGCGGAAGAAGTGCCCATCCTCGACGGCTCGGCCGCGTCGTTTGTTTTTTTGCTGCAAAGCGCGGGCATTGCCAAGCAAGACCAGCCCAAGCGCTTCATGCGAATCTTGAAGCCGGTCGAAGTGCGCGAAGGCGACGGTGACAGCGCGGGCAGCGCTTCGAAGTGGGCCAGGCTCGAGCCGTTTGAAGGCTACAAATTGGCCTTTGAGATTGAGTTTGACCACCCCGCGGTCAATCAAACCGGCCAGCGTTTCGAGTTCAACATGGGCTTGGGCCAATACAAACGCGACATCGCCCGGGCCCGCACTTTCGGCTTCACCAAAGACGTTGAAATGATGCGCAACCGCGGCTTGGGTTTGGGCGGCAGCATGGACAACGTGATCGTGCTGGACGACACCAAGGTGCTCAACGGCGGAGGCTTGCGCTACGGCGACGAATTTGTGAAGCACAAAATTCTGGACGCCATTGGCGACATGTGGGTGCTCGGGCACCCGCTCCTTGCGGCCTACAGCGCATTCAAATCGGGACACGCCTTGAACAACAAATTGCTCCGCGCGGTTCTGGCCGACAAACAGAATTACGAGATCGTCAGCTTCGACGACGTTGCCTTGGCGCCGACCGGCATGGCCGATTTGGCGCCAGCATGGTGAGCCGCTCCTTTGCCAGCTCGGTGGGCAGCGCAGTTGCCTTCGAGTTGGGCCGTTCTTTAGACATCAAAATGCCGCCATGCTGATTTTTCGATGGATCGTTTTGCTCTTGGGTGTGGCCGGACTGCTGTGTTTTGCGATGTACATCGGCACACGCAACGATCGTTGGCGTGAGCTGGGCATTCGCATCATCAAATGGACGGTGATTGCGGGGTTGGGCTTTTTTGCCGTGCTGCTGTTGGAACGCATGGCAATGATTTTGTAAGCGCTGGTGGCAGACGCTTTGCTCATTCACGCGAGTGCCGCACACGGTGGCGCTTTTGAAACTTTTCTCGGCGGATCAACATGTTGATTTTTCGTTGGATCATTGGCGTGACAGCCGCCTTGCTGGCCGTCGGCTCCGTGGCCTCTTTTGTGATTTATATGGCCGCGGGCATCGATTTATGGCTGGAGCGTGCCCGCCAATTCAGACGCTGGCTGTCCACTGCCGCTCTGCTGTGGTTCAACGTTGAAATTTGGCGCAGCGTGGCGCTGGTGATCATCAACTGGTGATCATCAACTGGCGATAGCGGCAGCCACGCTGCCCAGCGCCAAACTCAACCCAGCTTGACCGCCAATGCGGACAGCAGCTTGCCGTGAATGCCTCCAAAGCCGCCGTTGCTCATGCAGACAATCTGGTCGCCCGGCTTGGCCGCGGCAACGACCTGCTTGACCAACGCATCGAGGTTGTCGCTGACCAGTGCCTGCGCGCCCATCGGTGCCAGTGCTTGCTCGGCGTCCCAGCCCAAGTCGGTGCTGTGGCAAAAAGCCAAGTCGGCTTCTTCCAGCGACCATGGCAACAGCGCTTTCATAGCGCCCAGCTTCATGGTGGCCGAGCGCGGTTCAAACACCGCCAAGATGCGTCCGCTCTGCGTGGCGTTCAGTTTGCGGCGCAATCCGTTCAGCGTGGTGCGCATGGCGGTGGGGTGGTGGGCAAAGTCGTCGTAGACCTTGACGCTGCCCGCCTCACCGCGCAACTCCAGTCGCCGACGTACGTTTTGGAACTTGTTCAGCGAATTGGCCGCAGCATCAGGCAACACCCCTGCGTGTTCAGCGGCTGCAATCGCTGCCAGCGCATTCAGTTGATTGTGTTCGCCCAGCAAGCCCCAATCGACTCTGGCGATCTTCATGCTGCCTCGCAGCACATCAAAGGCATGCGGTTCGCCCCGGGCACGCCACTCACCGGGGGTTTCTTTGCGCGCGCCGAAGCGCACCACTTCGCTCCAACAGCCCTTGGCCAGTACACGCTGCAAAGCTGCTTCGCGGGCGTTCACCACCAGGCGCCCGTTGCTGGGCACGGTTCGCACTAGGTGGTGGAACTGGCGCTCGATGGCGGCCAGGTCGTCAAAAATATCGGCGTGGTCAAACTCCAAATTGTTCAACACCGCGGTGCGCGGGCGGTAGTGAACAAACTTGCTGCGCTTGTCAAAGAACGCGGTGTCGTACTCGTCGGCTTCGATCACAAAGGGCGAACCCGCTTTGCCCAAGCGCGCTGACACGGTGAAGTTCATTGGCACGCCGCCTATCAAAAAACCGGGCGCTGAACCCGCGTCTTCCAAGATCCAGGCCAGCATGGCAGTGGTGGTGGTCTTTCCGTGCGTGCCGGCCACAGCCAACACATGTCGCCCTTGCAGCACGTGTTCGGCCAACCACTGCGGACCGCTGGTGTAAAGCAAGCCTGCGTCCAACACCGCCTCCATGAGTGGGTTACCGCGGCTGACCACATTGCCAATCACAAACAGGTCTGGTTCGAGCGCCAGTTGATCGGCGGCAAAGCCTTCGATCAGCTCAATGTCGAGTGAGCGCAACTGGTCGCTCATGGGCGGGTAGACATTGGCGTCGCAGCCCGTGACTCTGTGCCCCGCTTCGCGTGCGAGCGCCGCCAAGCCGCCCATGAACGTACCGCAGATGCCAAGGATGTGAATGTGCATGTGAGTCCGTGTGGATGTCGTTGCGCTCATGTTGCCGCAACCGTAACCGCGGCAGCAACAAACGGGCCCCTCTCGGCTCAGCTCAAATCAAGTCAAATGAATTAACTCAACGCAGTAAAAGCTTTTTTGGCGGCGTGCACCGTGGCTTCGATATCAGCGGCGCTGTGCGCGGCGCTGACAAACCCGGCTTCGTACAAAGCCGGCGCCAAATAAACGCCACCGTCGAGCATGCCGTGGAAAAAGCGGTTGAATCGTTCTTTGTCAGTGGCCATGACCGTGGCCTGGTTCTGCGGCAAGGCATCGGCGAAAAAGAAGCCGAACATACCGCCCTGGCTGTCACCGACCAAAGGCACGCCTGCGTCTTTGGCGGCCAAGGTCAGGCCGCTGACAAGCGACTTGGTGCGTTCGCCCAGCGCGTCGAAGAAGCCGGGCTTTTGGATCTCGCGCAGCGTCGCCAAGCCGCAGGCCGTGGCAACCGGGTTGCCCGACAAAGTGCCTGCCTGGTACACAACGCAATGTGATCACACGCGCGGTGGGCAATCGAGACTACGTCCAAGTGGATATCATCGTTGCTGAGGCAGAAATGGGTGATCAATACCTGCTTTGCAGCGATGGTCTGCACGGTTACTTGAACGTTCCAGAAATTGCC
>JBBRGA010000095.1:0-13021 GCA_038241115.1 Burkholderiales bacterium
AGTGGGCGCGTGAATGTGCATGTCGGCGTGGCTGCTCCGCAGGGATCTGAAGGCGTGCCGTCAGGACTTCCGACGGAAGCGGAAACACTATGGCGTTTTTCCACCGGCCTGCATTGCCCCGACAGCGACCTGCGCTACGCCGATCCGCAACCTGCCCTGTTCTCTTTCAACTCCGCCATGGGCGCCTGCCCAACCTGCCGCGGCTTCGGTCGCGTCATCGGTGTCGACTACGGCCTGGTGGTGCCCGACCCGCGAAAAACCTTGCGCGGCGGCGCCATCAAAACCCTGCAAACCCCCGCCTGGGCCGACAACCAGGACGACCTGATGAGGTACGCCGGCGAGGCCGGCATTCCGCGCGACACCGCCTGGGCGCAGCTCAGCGAAGCGCAGCGCGACTGGGTGGTCAACGGCTCGCCGAACTGGGCCGGCAAGTGGGGCAAGCAGTGGTACGGCGTGAAGCGCTTCTTTGAATACCTGGAATCCAAGTCTTACAAAATGCACATCCGCGTGCTGCTGTCCAAGTACAGAAGCTACACGCCCTGCGGCACTTGTGGCGGCTCGCGTTTGTCGACCGAAGCCTTGCTGTGGCGCTTGGGCACCCAAGCCGATGCCGACGCCGTGTTGCCGCCGACCAAACGCTTCATGCCCAGTGGCGTGGGCTGGAACCGGGCGCAGCTGGAGGCGCTGCCTGGCTTGACGCTGCACGACTTGATGCTGATGCCCATCGACAAGCTGCGCCGGTTTTTTGACGCGCTCTTTGCGCCGTCCACAGGTGTGGGACAACCTCCAGACGGCGTCAACCCGGCGCTGCAGTTGCTGCTGACCGAAATCCGCACCCGCCTCAAATACCTCTGCGACGTGGGCATCGGCTACCTCACACTCGACCGCCAAAGCCGCACGCTGAGTGGCGGCGAGGTGCAGCGCATCAACCTCACCACGGCGCTGGGCACCTCGTTGGTCAACACGCTGTTTGTGCTGGACGAGCCCAGCATCGGCCTGCATCCGCGCGACATGAACCGCATCGTGCAGGCCATGCACCGTTTGCGCGACGCGGGCAACACGCTGGTGGTGGTGGAACACGACCCCGCCGTGATGCTGGCGGCCGACCGATTGATCGACATGGGCCCCGGCCCCGGCGAGCGCGGCGGTCAGATCGTCTACGACGGCACGCCCGAAGACATACGCAGCGCTGACACGCTGACCGGCGCTTATTTGGGCGCGCGCAAGCACGTCAGCATGGGAATCAAACGACTGGTCAGCGCCGCCACGCCCAAGCTCATTCTGGAAGGCGCTCGCGACCACAACTTGAAAGACGTGACGGTTGAATTTCCGTTGCAGCACTTGGTGTGCATCACCGGCGTGTCGGGCTCGGGCAAGAGCACCTTGATTCAAGACGTGTTGGCCCCCGCGCTGGCACGCCACTTCGGCAAACCCACCGAAGCACCTGGCGCGTTCGACCGCTTGCTGGGCGCCGATTGGCTCACCGAGGCGGTGTTCGTCGACCAGTCGCCGATCGGCAAAACCGCGCGCTCCAACCCCGCCAGTTACGTCGGCGCATTCGATGAAATTCGCAAACTGTTTGCCGAGTCACCCCTGGCGCAGCAGCGCAATTACGGCCCAGGCATGTTCAGCTTCAACGCCGGTGACGGGCGCTGCCCGACCTGCGGCGGCTCGGGCTTCGAACATGTGGAAATGCAGTTTTTGAGCGACGTGTATTTGCGCTGCCCCGATTGCGACGGCACGCGTTACCGCGCTGAATTGCTGGAGGTGAAGATTGACCGCCGCTTGCCTGGAGAAATCATTCGCGATTTGTCGGTGGCCGACGTGCTCAACCTGACCGTGAGCGAAGCGGTGTTGCTGTTTGCCAACGACCGCGAGGTGCTGCGCGTGCTGCAACCCATCGTCGATGTCGGGCTGGAATACGTGAAGCTGGGCCAGCCGGTGCCCACGCTCAGCGGCGGCGAAGCGCAGCGTTTGAAGCTGGCGGGTTATCTGGCCGAAGCCGCGCAAAACAAATCCAACAGCAGACAAATGCTCGCCCGCAAAGGCACGCTGTTCATGTTTGACGAGCCCACCACCGGCTTGCACTTTGACGACATCGCCAAGCTGATGCGCGCTTTTCGCAAGCTGCTGGATGCGGGCCATTCGCTGCTGGTGATCGAGCACAACCTGGACGTGATCCGCGCGGCCGATTGGTTGATCGACCTTGGGCCTGAAGGCGGCGACGCAGGCGGATGGGTGGTGTGCACCGGCACGCCCGAAGACGTGCGCCAACACGCCACCTCGCACACCGGCAAAGCGCTGGCCGACTACGAGCACACGCTGGGCATCGGCGGTCACCGCGTGGAAGAAGGCAAGCCGTTGCAAAGCATCGTGAAGAAGGCGCGCGACGAGAAGAGAGCAGGTGACGAGTTCATCCAGATCATCAATGCCCGCGAGCACAACCTCAAGTCGCTGGACGTGAACATCCCGCGCGGCAAGTTCAGCGTGGTCACCGGCGTGTCGGGTTCGGGCAAATCCACGCTGGCGTTCGACATTCTTTTCAACGAAGGCCAGCGCCGTTATTTAGAGAGTTTGAACGCCTACGCCCGCAGCATCGTGCAGCCGGCAGGCCGGCCTGAAGTCGACGCCGTCTACGGCATACCGCCCACCGTGGCGATTGAGCAGCGCTTGTCACGCGGCGGCCGCAAGAGCACGGTGGCGACCACCACCGAGGTGTGGCACTTCTTGCGTTTGTTGTACGTGAAGCTGGGTTTGCAGCACTGCGTGAAAGACGGCGCTGAGGTGCGCCCGCAGAGCGCCGAAAGCATCGCCGCACAACTTTTGCGCGACTACAAAGGCCAACACGTCGGCCTGCTCGCGCCGCTGGTGATTGCGCGCAAGGGCCTGTACACCGACCTGGCCAAATGGGCCAAGGCACGCGGCCACACGCACCTGCGGGTGGACGGTGAATTCATCGCCACCGCCCCGTGGCCGCGTCTGGACCGCTTCAAAGAGCACACGCTGGAGCTGCCGGTGGGCGACATCGTGATCAGCGCTGGCCACGAGGCCGAGCTGCGCGCGCTGCTGACCAAAACGCTCGATCTCGGCAAAGGCGTCATGCATTTGCTCAGCCCGCTCGACGGCTTGCAAGGTGCGATGGCCACAGGTGGATTGACGGCCCACATCGGCAAAGTGAAGGTGTTTTCAACCAAACGCGCTTGCCCCAGTTGCGGCACCAGCTACCCCGAGTTGGACCCGCGCATGTTCAGCTACAACAGCAAGCACGGCTGGTGCGGCACCTGCGTCGGCACCGGCCTGGCGCTGACACGCGAACAGCGCAAAGCCTTTGACGATTCGGTGCGTGACGACGACCAGCGCGGCAAGGAGCAAAGCTTTCCGTCGGAAGAAATCGACGTGGAAGACTTGATCGACGCGCCCTGCCCCGATTGCGCGGGCACGCGTTTGAACCCCACCTCGCGCGCCATCACCTTTGAACAACAACCCATCACGGCGGTGGCGCAGTGGTCGGTGACTGAGTGCCGCTTGTGGGTGCAAGCCTTGGCGCTGAAAGGCCGCGACGCCGAAATTGCACGCGACGTGGTGACCGAGATCAACAGCCGCCTTGAATTTTTGGAAGAAGTGGGTTTGGGCTACCTCACCCTGGACCGCGCCGCGCCGACCTTGAGCGGCGGCGAAGCGCAGCGCATCAGACTGGCGGCGCAACTCGGCAGCAACCTGCAAGGCGTCTGCTATGTGCTCGACGAGCCCACCATCGGCCTGCACCCCCGCGACAACCAAATCTTGTTGAAAGCGCTGCAAGGCCTCAGCGACAAAGGCAACACCTTGGTGGTGGTGGAGCACGACGAAGACACCATCCGCCGCGCCGACCACATCATCGACATCGGCCCCGGTGCGGGCAAACGCGGCGGTCATTTGGTGGCCCAAGGCAGCGCCGCCGACATCGCCAAAAACCCCGACTCACAGACCGGCCGCTTGCTGGCTCATCCACTGATCCACCCGCTGCAAGCCAGACGTGAAGTGGGCTCGGCCCAAAGCGCCACCAACCCCGCCACCAACCCCGCCGCCATCACCATCCAGCAAGCCACGCTGCACAACCTGCAAAACGTCACCGTGCAGATTCCGCTGAAACGCCTGGTGGCGGTGACCGGTGTCAGCGGCTCCGGCAAGTCCACGCTGGCGCGCGACGTGCTGCTGGCCAACCTCAAATTCATCAACATCAAGGGGGGCGTGCCCGGCTTCCAAGGCTGCGCCAACATCGAAGGCTGGGGCTACATCGACCGCGTGCTGGAGGTCGATCAAACCCCCATCGGCAAAACGCCGCGCTCTTGTCCGGCCACCTACATCGGCTTCTGGGACACCATCCGCAACCTGTTTGCCGACACTTTGGAAGCCAGAGCGCGAGGCTACGCGCCGGCGCGCTTCAGCTTCAACACCGGTGACGGCCGCTGCCCGGCCTGCGAAGGCCAAGGCATGCGCACCATCGCCATGAGCTTCTTGCCCGACGTGAAAGTGCTGTGCGACGTGTGCCACGGCCAACGCTTCAGCCCCGAGACATTGGCGGTGAGTTGGCGCGGCAAAAGCATCGGCGATGTGCTGAAAATGGAAATCGACGAAGCGGTCGATTTCTTCGCCTCCATGCCCCACATCAGCCACCCGCTGAAGCTGATGAAAGACGTGGGCTTGGGCTACCTCACGCTGGGTCAGCCGTCACCCACCCTCAGCGGAGGCGAGGCGCAGCGCATCAAATTGGTCACCGAACTCACCAAGGTGCGCGACGACGTGGCCCGCCGCGGCAACAAAGCCCCGCACACCCTCTACGTGCTGGACGAGCCCACGGTGGGCCTGCACATGGCCGACGTCGAAAAGCTCATCCGCGTGCTGCACCGCCTGGTCGACGGCGGCCACAGCGTGGTGGTGATCGAGCACGATTTGGACGTGATCGCCGAGGCCGACTGGGTGATTGATTTGGGGCCGGAAGGTGGCGTCAAAGGCGGCGCGGTGGTGGCCACTTGCACGCCGGAGGAATTGGTGAAGGTGAAGGCGAGTCACACGGGGGTGGCTCTGCGGCCGGTGTTGGCGCGGGGATGATGAATCAGTGATTGCAAACGTTGAACACCGCGTCAAACCGCCTGAGGGCTGTTTCCATGACCGTGCACCAACGGACTGCCGCGCTATTACGCAACCACCGACCCTGCTTTGGCCCCACTGGTGACGCTGATGCAACAAGACAGCGCGCTAGTGCGCACGTTGCGCGATGGGTTGCAGGGGCTGACTGGGGTGGACGCGGCCGTGATCTTTGGCTCGGTAGCGCGCGGCGCGGCTGGGGCCGCCAGTGATTTGGATTTGCTGGTGCTGGGCCGCGCGTCAGAACTCAAGCTCAATGCGGCTTTGAAGCCAGTAGGCCGCAAATTGGGGCGAGCGGTACATGCCACGGCATGCACCGTGGATTCATTCAAAAACCAATTGCGCGATGGTGAAAGCTTTGCGCTCGGTGTGCTGCAAGGGCCACGTATTTCGTTGATTGGGGATTTGGATGCTGCGCTCTTTCAAACAGCTGGCCAATGAGCCGGATGCGCCGCTAAAACCACTGGCGGCAAATGCCCGCGACGTGGTGGCGTGGCTGCAAGCCGCTCAGGTGAAGTTGAACGACGCGTAAGCAACTGCGCACCGCTGTGCGGTGACGCCCGCGCGGTGGCTGCCACGGCCAAGGCGGCCGACGTCGCCGCATCAGGCCACAGCAACTGGCCCTGCCGCAAGCGTTTGATCGCAGCGGCGGTCAGGGCAGCAGGATGATCTTGGCTGAAGCGGTATTGCCGCTGTCGAGGTCGATGAAGGCTTGTGGGCCTTCGCTCAAGCGGCGCTCTTCGACCCAGCTCAAGTCGCCGAATGCGCCGTTGTGCAGCGCGGCCACGGTGGCGCGCAGGTCGGCGGTGGTGTAGGTGTAGGTGCCTAGCAGGGTGATCTCTGACAACGTGAGTTTGCGCATGTCAATTTCGCTGGCCCAGTCTTGCAGGCCCACGTGCATGACCACGCCGCCGGGCTTGACGGCGCTGAAGGCTTGCGTGCGCGTGAGCTTGGCACCGACGGCGTCGATCACCACATCGAAGCTCGACTCTGCCGGTGGACTCGAGCGCGGGTCGATGACTTGGCACTGCGTGTGCAGCGCCACCGCATCGCGCCGCAGTGAATTCAGCTCAGCCAACACCACGCGGCGCGCGCCCAAGTGGCGCAGCAGCAGCGCCGACAGCATGCCGATGGCACCACCGCCGATGATGAGCACCTGGCACTCGTGGATCGGACGCGCCAGCGCCCGAATCGTCAGATTCACAGCGTGCCACGCAGTGGCGGCGGGTTCGGTCAGCGCGGCAGCGCGGGCCGACAAATCCTGCGGCATGGCGATCAAAGACGCCGCCGGGATGCTCATGAATTCAGCAAACGCACCGGGCCGCGTCATGCCGACCATGGTGCGGTTGGCGCACAGGTTGTTGCGGCCTTGTACGCAGTATTCGCAAACGCCGCAGGTGATGAGCGGGTTGCCGGTAAAACGCGTGCCCACCGCAAAGCCGGGGGCAGCCGTTTGCGCGATGCAGCCCACAAATTCGTGCCCCAACACCAGGCCCGGTTTGCGCCGCGGATCGTGCCCATGCCACGCGTGCATATCGGAGCCGCAGATGCCCACGGCTTCAATTTTCAGCACCACTTCACCGGCCGCAAGCTCGGGCATCGGGCGCTCTTGCAATTGCACTTCGAGCGGTTGGGTGTAGACAAGGGCTTTCATGAGGTGGTTTCGTGGGTTGCTGTTGCGGTTGCGGTTGCCGTGATGGCTTGGCGCAGCGCATCGGTCATGCGCTGGATGTCGGCGGTGGTGGAAATGAAAGGTGGCGCGAGGATCAGCGTGTCACCGGGCGCGCGGGTGAGCACGCCGTGATCGAACGCCGCCGCCTGCGCCCGCGCGCCGCGCAGTCCCGGGGCCTGCGCGTCGGGCGCCAGTTCAATGCCGGCGGCCAGGCCGATGTTGCGGATGCTGACCACGCCGGGCGCGTCGGCCAGGCTGTGCACGATGGCTTCGAATTGCGGTGCGAGTGCCTGCACCCGCTGCGGCAGCTGTTCCTCTTCCAAAACGTCGAGCATGGCAAGCCCGGCGGCGCAGGCCAGCGGATGGCCCGAGCAGGTGTAGCCATGCATCAGCTCTGACAAATGCGCCGGGCCGTGCATCAGCGCGTCGTGCAACTCGCGCTTGACGATCACACCGCCCAGCGGCGCGGCACCGTTGCTTACGGTCTTGGCGAAGACGATCATGTCGGGCACCACGCCCAGCGCCTGCGCCGCAAACATCGCGCCCAGGCGGCCGAAGCCGGTGATGACTTCGTCAAATATCAACAGCAGCCGGTGCCGGTCGCAAATGTCGCGTAGGCGCTGCAAATAGCCCACCGGTGGAACCAGCACGCCGGTCGAGCCTGCCACCGGCTCGACCACCACGGCCGCGATGTTCGACGCATCGTGAAGCGCAATGATGCGGGTTTCCAACTCGTCGGCCATCTCGGCACCGGTGAGCGCCTGACCGCGCCCGAAGCCCTGCGCCGTGCCGTTCCAGAGCGGGTCCCAAGTGGCGCGCAAATGGTCGGTGCGCAGCATGGCGTTGCCGAAGGCGCGGCGGTTGTTGGTCATGCCGCCGACAGAAATTCCGCCGAAACCCACTCCGTGAAAAGCACGCTCGCGGCCAATGAACAAATTGCGATGGCCTTCGCCGCGCGCGCGCCACACGGCCAGCGCCATCTTCATTGCGGTGTCGATGCCCTCAGACCCGCTGTTGACCAGAAACACGCGGTCCATGCCGGGAGGTGCCAACGCGCCGATGCGCTCGGCCAGCTCGAACGCACCGGCATGACCGACCTGAAAACTCGATGCGAAATCAAGTGTGTCGATCTGCCGCTTCATGGCCTGCGCAATGCGCGGGTGGCAGTGGCCTGCGCCGACGCACCACAGGCCCGAGGTGCCGTCGAGCACCTCGCGGCCTTCGGGTGTGCGGTAAGCAATCCCCACCGCAGAGGCGACCAAACGCGGCTGCGCTTTGAACTGACGGTTCGGCGTGTAGGGCATCCAAAAAGCGTCGTGCGGCGTGTTCATGTTTCTTATGGCCCCGGTTGGAATTCAGCGTGCGGTGTAGCCGCCGTCCACCATCAAGGTCTGACCGGTCACAAAGGCGCTGGCGTTGCTGGCCAGGAACACGGTGGTGCCGTACAGGTCTTGCAAATCACCGTTGCGACCGACGCAAGTTTGCTGTGCGTGCTTTTGGGCCAGGCTGTCATTCGCGAACACCGGCGCTGTCAACGCGGTCGGGAAAAATCCTGGGCCAATGGCATTGCAAGTGATGCCGCGCGCGCCCCACTCTTGCGCCATGGCGCGGGTGAGTTGCACCACGCCGCCTTTGGCCGCGCCGTAAGGCGCGCTGTCGGCGAACGCGCGGTAACTTTGCAATGACGCGATGTTGATGATGCGGCCCCAACCCCGCGCCGCCATGCCGGGTGCCAGCGCTTGCGCCAGGAAAAACGGTGCGCCCAAATGCAGTGCGAGCTGCGCCTGCCAAGCCTCGGGCGTGACCTCAGAAAATGCTTGGCGCAAATTGATGCCGGCTGCGTTGACGAGGATGTCGATGTCGCCGCCCGCTTGCGCCACCTCACGCAGTGCGGCCAAGTCAGAAAGGTCAGCGCTCAGGATGTCGGCCGCAATGCCCTGCGCGTGCAGTTGCGATGCGCTGGCGTGCAGCTCGGCCTCGCGCCGCGCCACCAGCAGCACGCGCGCCCCGGCCAAGCCCAGCGCGCAAGCCATGGCCGCGCCGATGCCCGAGTTGCCGCCCGTCACCAGCGCCCGCTTGCCGCTCAGGTCGAACAAGGCGCTCATGCCGCCGACGCCGCCGATGCCGCCAACACCACTCATACCGTCACAGGCTCGCCGCGTTGGAAGTGCGCGTCGGGGTAATACTTGGCCAAGCGGTCGTCGGCGGTGCGCGCATGCGCCTCCATGCCTTCGAGTCGCGAAATGCGCGCCGTGACTTCGCCGATGTCTCGCGCGGCCTCGCGGGTCATGCGCTGCCAGGTCAAGGTCTTCAAAAACTTGTGGACCGACAAGCCGCCCGAGTAACGCGCAGCGCCCTTGGTGGGCAAGACGTGGTTGGGTCCGCTGGCCTTGTCACCAAAGGCGACGGTGGTTTCTTCGCCGAGGAAAAGCGAGCCGTAGCAAGTGAGATTGGCAAGCCACCACTCGAGGTCGCGCGTGTGAACCTCCAGGTGCTCGGCGGCGTATCGGTCAGACACAGCCGCCAATTCTTCGCGGCTGTCGCAGACGATGACTTCGCCGTAATCGCGCCATGCTGCGCCGGCCGCGTCGCGCGCGGTCGGCGGCAGCGCTTCAATCAAAACAGGCACGCGGCGCATCACGTCTTCGGCCAACTCGCGCGAACTGGTGAACAGCCACGCGGGGCTTTCGTGGCCGTGCTCGGCCTGGCCGACCAGATCGCTGGCGACCAGTGCCGCATCGGCGCTGTCGTCGGCAATCACCGCCACCTCGGACGGCCCGGCGAACACATCAATGCCGACCTTGCCAAACAGCGCACGCTTGGCCTCGGCCACAAACTTGTTGCCCGGGCCCACGATCACATCGGCGCTGTGGCCCGAGAACAAACCCTGGGCCATGGACGCGATGGCCTGCACACCACCCAAGGTCATGATGACGTCGGCGCCGGCCTTGTCGAACGCGTACAGAAGGTAGGGATGCATAGCGCCGCCGCGAAACGGCCCCGAGCAGGCCACGATGGTCTTCACACCCGCCGCCTTGGCCGTGGCCACGCCCATGTAGGCCGAGGCAATGTGCGCATAGCGGCCTGCCGGTGCGTAGCAACCCGCCACGTTGACGGGCAGCACCCGCTGCCCGGCGATCACGCCTTTGTGCAGCTCCACCTCGAACTCTTGCAACGAGGCGCGCTGCGCATGTGCAAACGCAGTGACCTGCGCAATCGCGAAGTCGATGTCGCGCCTGACCTCGGCCGGCACCTCGACGGCGCGGCGGTCGATCTCGGCGCGCGTCAGCACGATGTCGCCGTCCCAGCCGTCGAGTTTTTTGGCATAGGCGCGAACCGCGTCTTCGCCGTTGGTGCCGATCTCGGTCAGCATTTCAGTCACCACTTTTTGCGCGGTGGCGGTTTCTGTTTCGGCCGTTTTAGAGGCCTTTTTCAAATAAGTAATGCTCATTGGCGGCTCATTTTTTGCTCAGCAGTAGATTTTTAAAAGTTCACTTGGCGTTGTTGGCGAACTCGCGCAATTTGGGGTCGGCTTGCACCCGCTTCATGTACGCGTCAGTGATGAAGTCGGTCGACTGCGGCACGCTTTGCACGGCGCCGGTACCGCGCATGAAGATGGAAATCTGGCCAAACCAGACGTCCATGTCGGAGTTGCCGCGAGTGCGGTCCATGCGTGCCAGCTGACTGTTCAAGTCAAAAGTAGGCCGTGTGTCGAACTCTTTTTTCATTGACGCGTCGCTGATGCTGACACCGCCCTTGTCGTAGAAGGCTTTCATCATGGCGATGGCTTCTGGCTTGTGCGCGTTGGCCCATTTCCAGGCGCGCAAATAAACGGCCAAGAACTTGGCGACGTTCTCGGGGTTTTGCTCGGCGTATTCGCCGCGCGCAATCAACGCACCGGGCACCACCACGCCGCCGTCTTTGCCGCTGCACAGCAGCTTGGCCCCGGCCTTTTCTTCCAGCGTGTAGATGTTGGGAGCCCACACGCCGGCCAGGTCAGCATTGTTGGACGACACCGCTGAAATAATTTCAGCCTGGCCCATGTTCTTGATGGTCACGTCGGCCTTGCTGAGGCCGTATTTTTTCAAGCACGACTGCACCGCGTAATCGCCAGTGGAGTTGGCCGTCAGCACGATGGTTTGGCCTTTCATGCTTTGCGGCGACTTCATGATCTGGTCGGCCAATTCTTTGCGCACCAGCAGCGCATTGCCGGCCGACTCGTCGTTGGTGATGCCGATGGTTTTGATACCGAAACGCACGTGCCCCAACACCGCAGGCACCGAGCCGGTGCCGCCCACGTCCCACGACTTCGATGCCGACGCGGCGATTTGCGGCACGCCCGCCGGGAAGGTAGAAAACACCGGCTTCAGGCCCACCTCCGCCCACCAGCCTTTTTCAGTGGCGATGTGAAACGGCAAGGCCCAGTAAAGCGCCGGCTGGTAGCTGACTTTGATCTCGGTCAGCGTCTGAGCGCTGAGCGTGCCAGCGGCAAACAATGTGGCGGCGAAAACAAGGGCGTGGGCACGCAGATTTTTAGAAACGGTCATGGCAGTTCTCCTGAGTGGGTAAGTTGAAAGTTGAAGCGTTAAAGATCTCAAGGTGCGGTCGAATCAGTGTTCATCGCCAAGCTGTTGCTCGCGCAGCAGCTTCCAAACGTGGGTGCGCAGGTGCACAAATGAAGGCAGGTCCATCACGTCTTCAATGCGCTTGTGTTGGTCCCAGGCTTCGGCGTCGCGGGTGGTTTTGACATCGATGATTTCGCGGATGGTTCCGGGTCGGCGCGACATCACCACGATGCGGTCGGCCAGGTACACCGCCTCTTCCACGGCGTGCGTGATGAACAGCACCGTGCGCGGGTTCTTGCGCGCCAGGCGAACCAGCTCTTCCTGCATGACCACCCGCGTCTGCGCATCGAGCGCGCCGAATGGCTCGTCCATCAGAAGCACCTTGGGGTCGAGCACGTAAGCGCGTGCGATGGCCACGCGCTGCTGCATGCCGCCAGACAGTTGGTGCGGATAGGCCTGCTCGTAGCCGCCCAGGGCCATGAGTTCAATGATTTGCTCGATGCGGCGCCTGCGTTCGGCCGCGTCAACCGCCAACGAGTGCAGACCGAACTCGATGTTGTCCCAGACGGTTTTCCATGGGAAAAGCGCAAACGCCTGGAACACCACCGCGCGGTCTGGGCCCGGTTGAGTCACCACTTCGCCGTCGACCTTGACCTGCCCTGCGGTAGGGTGCTCGAGGCCGGCGGCCATGCGCAAGCAAGTGGTTTTGCCGCAGCCCGACGGGCCGACGATGGCCACAAATTCGCGGTCTTTCACCTCCAGGTTGATGTCTTGCAGCGCCACGAAGTCTTTGCCGTTTTGGCGAAACACGCGTTGCACGTTTTCGAATTGGATGATGGCCATCAGATTTTCTTCAAGTTCAGCACGCGCTCAGATTCCACGGCGGCGCTCGATCACTGTTTGCACACGCCGCAGCGCAATGTCCAGCGCCAGCCCGACCATGCCGATGGCCAGCATGCCGGACATCACGATGGTGGTCGACACTGCCGCCTGGCCCTTGACCATCATGTTGCCGACGCCGCTGGCCGCCACGATGAGCTCGGCCCCCACCAGCGACTGCCAGCCCAGCCCCGCCGAAATGCGCACGCCCGCCACGATCGACGGAATGGCAGCGGGCAGCAGCACTTCGGTCATTGAGCGCCAGGCGCTGGCACCCAACATCTGCGATGCCTCGAGGTACTTGCGATCCACCTGTCGAGCACCCCGGTAGGTGTTGATCAGCACTGGCGGGAACGCGCCCATGAAGATGATGAGCACCGGCCCGCCGATGCCGGTGCCAAACCACAGCGCGGCAAAGGGCACCCAGGCAATCGGCGCGACAAAGCGCACGGCCTCAAACAAGGGGCCGACGATCTTGTCCATCCAGCGGAACCAGGCCATCAGCAGACCCAGCGGGATGCCGACAAGCACCGCCAGAATGAAGCCCATGGCAAAACGCTGCAGACTGGAAAGCAGGTGGATTTGCAGCGTGTAGCCGGCAAATGGCTCACGGGTCAGCTGGACCAGTCGTGCAATGATTTCCCACGGCGCGGGCAGAAAAGCGCGCGGCATCCAGCCTGACACGGCCATGGCGGACCACAGGAAAATGAAACCGGCGGCGCCCGCCACGCTCAATGCCCAGAAGCGGCCCGCAGGCAAACGCGGCTCTAACATTATT
>JBBRGA010000096.1:0-12924 GCA_038241115.1 Burkholderiales bacterium
GCCTGAACGCAGGGCGCTTTGTGTGGCCTCGCGACGTGGACAGCGCAGCAGCACCCATGACCTTGACGCAGGCGCAATTCGACGCCTTGGTGCTCGGCTTGCCGTGGCAGCGGCTGGCGCAAATGCAGGTCATTTCACGGAAGAAACCATCAACGCCAGGTCAGGCGTGCACACACCGCGCTGGCGACGCGTGCCCCAGGGTTTTCGCGCGATTGACGCCAAATGCGGCTTGTAGTTGAATAGCAAACGGTTGCGCAATCGTTTGCGCAACCGTTTGCTAACGCATCGATTTTCCAGCATCGCCCCTGACCGATCAACCTCAAGGAGGCAACCATGAATCTGCACAGAAGAAGCATTGCCCTGGCCGCGGCCAGCCTGTTCGCGCTATCGGGTTCGAGCGCGTTCGCGCAGGCCAAACCGAAGGTCGGTCTGGTCATGAAGTCGCTGGCCAACGAGTTCTTCAAGGACATGACCGAAGGCGCCATCGCGCAGCAAAAGAAACGCGGCGATTTCGAGTTGAAGACCGTGGGCATGAAAGACGAGACCGATTTCGACGCGCAGACCCTCGCGGTTGAAAGCTTCATCACCCAGAAGATGGACATCATCGTGATCGCCCCCGCCGACTCCAAGGCCATGGAGGCGCCGATCGCCCGGGCCATCAAGGCGGGCATCACCGTCATCAACTTTGATGTCGCCCTGGACAAGGCTGCAATGAAGAACGCCGGGCTCGACCTGGCCTTCGTCGGCCCCGACAACCGTGCCGGCGCCAAGCTGGCGGGCGACGCACTCGCCAAGGCCATCGGCCCCGGCGCGAAGGTGGTCATCATCGAAGGCAATCCCGGCGCTGACAACGCACAGCAACGCAAGGCCGGCTTCATGGACGCCGCCACCGCAGGCAAATTGACCGTCGTAGCGTCGCGCACCGCGATGTGGGAGACCGAGGAAGCCAACAAGGTGTTCACCAACATCCTGACGGCCAACCCCGACATCAAGGGCGTGATGGTGGCGAACGACTCAATGGCGCTCGGCGTGGCCAAGGCGCTCGATGCGGCGGGCCAGCGCGGCAAGACCCTCGTGGTCGGTTTCGACAACGTGCCGGCGATTCGCCCGCTGATCAAGTCGGGCAGCGTGCTTGCAACGGTTGATCAGTTCGGCTCGCAAATGGCAGCCAATGCCATCGACCTGGGCATCAAGGCGCGCAAGGAAGGCAAGGCACTCGAAGGCTGGGTGAGGACACCGGTCGAACTCGTCACCACCAAAGACCTGAAGTAGGACTCGCGCAGCCTGAACCGAGATGCCCGATGAGTGACTCTGCCGTGCAGAACCCCGCGCATGCCGCGATCGAGCTGCGAGGCGTCATCAAACGCTTTGCCGGGGTCGCGGCGCTCGATGGCGTGGATCTGCTTTTGCACGCTGGTGAGGTGCACGCGCTGGCCGGCGAAAACGGCGCGGGCAAGTCCAGCCTCATCAAGGTGATGTGCGGCGCCTACGCGCTTGATGGTGGCGCGATGGTGCTGCGGGGTAGCCCGTTTGCGCCCCGCTCGCCGCTTGACGCCATTCAAGCAGGCATCCGCGTCGTCCACCAGGAGCTGCACATGCTCGAGCAACTCAGCGTCGCTGAGAACCTGTTGTTCGAGCGCTTGCCGCGCAACCGCATGGGCATGCTCGATCGCACGCTGATGCAGCGGCGCGCGCAGGAGTTGCTGGCCTTGGTGGGGCTGGAGGGCGTGTCACCGTCCACGCCGGTGGCCGGGCTCGGCATGGCGCAACGGCAACTGATCGAGATCGCCAAGGCATTGTCGAGCGACAGCCGCATCGTGGTGATGGATGAACCCACGGCCACGCTCACCTCACGCGAGACCGTGCGCTTGTTCGAGATCATCGGCCGCCTGCGCACGGCCGGCGTGGCGATGCTGTTCGTGTCGCACCACCTGCAAGAACTTTTCGAGATCGCCGACCGGGTGACCGTGCTGCGCAACGGCCGCAAGGTCGCGACGCAGAACATGATTGAAACGACGCCCCGCGATCTGGTGCGCCTGATGGTCGGCCGTGACGTGACGCAGCGCGCCGCCAGCAGCACAACCGCGACAACCGCTGCGACGCCGGCGCTGCAAGTCACCGGCTTGCGCTACCGCGGGCAGCCCGGCTCGCGCGGGCTCGACTTCAGCGTGGGCTGCGGCGAGATCGTGGGCCTGGCCGGGCTCGTGGGCTCGGGCCGAACGGAGACCGTGCGCGCGATCTTCGGCGCTGACCGCGCCGTGGCGGGCACCGTGCGGCGCGACGGCGTGGCGGTTGCGATTCGCAACCCCAGAGACGCGCTGCAGCATGGCATCTGCCTGGTGACCGAGGACCGCAAAGACGAAGGGCTGGTGCTCGACATGCCGATACGCACCATCATCACGTTGGCGCAGCTGGCGGGATTCGCGCGCGCCGGCTGGCTCGACCGAACTGCCGAGCGCCGCGCTTCTGAGCAGATGGTCGACAAGCTCGACATCCGGCTTGCCAGTGTCGAACAACCGCCGCGCGAGCTCTCGGGCGGCAACCAGCAAAAGGTGGTGCTGGCCAAATGGCTGGTGCGCAGGCCGGCCGTGCTGATTCTGGATGAGCCGACGCGCGGCGTGGACGTGGGCGCCAAGGCCGAGATCCACGCGCTGCTGCGAGACATGGCTGACGAGGGCATTGCGATCCTCGTGGTGTCGTCCGACTTGCCCGAATTGATTCAAGTCTGCGACCGCATCATGGTCATGTCGCGTGGAACGCTCGCCGGCGAATTAAAGCGCGACGAATTCGACGAACAGGCCCTGTTGGTTCTGGCCTACCGTGAATACCTGAAAACCGAAAGCGACCCAACCCATGCAGCGTGACACCACTTTCGTCGGCAACGCATCTGCGCCGGATTTCGGGCGCCGGCTTTCGGCCATCACCCGAGGCGCGGTGCGCGAATCGGGAATCGCACTGGCGCTGGTGCTGCTGGTCGGCGCGTTCTCGCTGCTGTCGCCGTTGTTCCTGACCACCGGCAACATCAGCAACATCCTCACGCAGATCGCGATCAACGTGATCCTCGCTGTGGGCATGACCTTCGTCATCCTGATCGGCGGCATCGATCTGTCGGTGGGTTCGGTGATGGCGTTCTGCGCCGTCGTGGCGGGCACCGTGCTGAAACTGCCGGGGCTGTCGGTCGAGTGGGCCATCGTGCTGGCGCTCGGCGCCGGCGTGGCCGTGGGAGCCCTGTGCGGGCTGATCAACGGGGCCATTTCGGCGTGGTGGAGCATCCCGTCGTTCATCGTCACGCTGGGCATGCTGAACATTGCCCGCGGTGCCGCGCTGCAGTGGACCGACGCGCGCTCGATCTACGAGTTTCCGAACAGCTTCAACAACTTCGGCACCGCCACGCTGTTCGGCATCCCCGCGCCGTTTCTGGTGGCACTGGCACTGGCATTGGTGGCGGTCGCATGGGTCGTGCTGGTGCGCACCGTCTTCGGCAGGCTGATCTATGCGATCGGCAACAACGAAGAAGCGGTGCGCCTGGCCGGCCACAACGTGCTCGCCTACAAGGTTGCCGCGTTCACGATTTGCGGCGCGGCCGTGGGCGTCGGCGCGCTCATCTACATGACGCGGCTGACCGTGGCCAGCCCGATCCTGGGCATCGGCTTCGAGCTCAATGCGATCGCTGCCGTGATCATCGGCGGCACCAGCCTGACGGGCGGGCGCGGCTCGATCATCGGCACCCTGCTCGGCGCGTGCATCATCGGGGTGCTTGCCAACGGCTTGATTCTGATCGGCGTGGGCGACTTCGTGCGCCAGATCATCACTGGCGTCGTCATCATTCTTGCGGTCGTGGTCGACGCCTACCGCATGCGCCTCACACGTCGTTGAACATGGCCACGATCAAAGATGTAGCGCTGCACGCTCGGGTCTCGGTGACCACGGTTTCGCATGTGATCAACCAGACGCGGTTCGTCAGCGAGGAAACGCGTGTGCGGGTTCAGGCGGCGGTCAACGAACTGAAATTCGTTCCCAGCGCGTTGGCGCGCAGCCTGCGCAACAACCGCACCCACACCATCGGGTTGATGATCCCCAATTGTTCCAATCCGTACTTCGCCGAGATCATTCGCGGCATCGAAGATTCTTGCTTCGATGCCGGCTTCAACGTCATTCTTTGCAACTCTGACGACAGCCCGAAAAAGCAAGAGCAGTACATCCGCGTGCTGCACGAGAAGCAGATCGATGGCCTGATCGTGCTGTCCTCCGGAGGCGGCGACGAGCTCGGCAACTTGCTGCGCGCGGTTGATGTGCCGAAGGTGTTGGTTGACCGCGAGGTCGACCAATTGGCGGTTGATCTGGTCGAGGTGAATCACGAGGCCGGCGGCCGGTTCGCCATGCGCCATCTGCTGGAACTCGGCCACCGGCGTGTGGCCTGCATCACCGGCCCGCTGGCACTGTCGTCGGCCGTGCAGCGGCTGCAGGGTTATCGGCTGGCGCTTGACGAGGCCGGTTTCGCTGCCGACCCGAACTACGAGATTGCCGCCGACTTCACGAGCGCGGGCGGCTATGCAGCGATGCAACACCTGTTGTCGCTCGCCAAGCCCCCGACCGCTGTGTTCGCATGCAATGACCTGATGGCCATCGGCGCGATGTGCGCGGCGGCGTCGTTTGGTTTGCGCATTCCGCAGGATCTGTCGGTGATCGGCTTCGACGACATCGCGCTGGCCGCTTTCAGCAGCCCACCGCTCACCACGATCGCGCAGCCCAAGCATCAACTCGGTGGGCTTGCCGCGCGCATTTTGCTGGAGCGCATCGCCAAGCCTGGCCGCAAGCTGCGACGGGAGATTCTTCAGCCGGATTTGTGTTTGCGCGGCTCGACGAGCAAGCCCTCAACCAGGCCGATCGGCAAATCGATTGGCAAATCGACGGGCAAGACAGCGTGACCATGGGCGGCAAACATATCGTGATCGTGGGCAGCGTCAACATGGACCTGATGCTGTGCTGCCCGCACTTGCCCCGAGCAGGCGAGACGGTGCTCGGAGCCGGGTTCACCACGGCACCTGGTGGCAAGGGCGCAAACCAGGCAGTCGCTGCCGCCCGGCTTGGTGCCAAGGTGGCCTTCATCGGCTGTGTGGGCGACGATGCTTTTGGGCAGACCGCTTTCGATGCACTTCGAGCAGAAGGCATCGACACTCGGTATCTTTCGCGCGAATCAGGCGCTGCCACCGGTGTGGCGATGGTCACAACCGATGAAGCCGGCGAAAACTGCATCGCGTTGGCCCCCGGTGCCAATGCGCTGTTGAGCCCGGCGCACGTCGACGCCGCGCGGGCATTGTTCGCCGACGCCTCGATGCTGATATGCCAACTCGAGTCGCCGCTGGCGGCGGTGCGCCACGCCATAGGCATCGCGGTTCAACACGGCGTACCGGTGCTGCTGAATCCAGCCCCGGCGCAATCGCTACCGGCCGATCTGCTGCGTGACATCGACTGTCTGGTGCCGAATGCGGGAGAAGCCGCAGCGCTGTCGGGCCTGGGTGCAGACGCGAGAGCCAGCGCCGCACAGTCTGCCGAATGGCTCCGACTGGCAGGCGCGAGAAATGTCTTGGTCACACTGGGCAGTGACGGTGTCGTCGCGGCGACGGCTGGAGGCAACTTTCAGAGTCCCGCGCCGCGGGTCGTGGCCGTCGATACGACCGGGGCCGGTGACACGTTTGTCGGCGCGCTCGCCGCCGCGCGCTGCCAGGGCTTGGCACTGGAGGCCGCGATTGATCTCGCGCAACGGGCCGCAGCGTTTAGCGTGACCCGCCGCGGCGCGCAGGCCTCGATGCCGCGCCTGGCCGACCTTCAGCTGCCGTCGGCACCGACGGGAACGCCACCGGGAACGAGACTGGCAACAGGGTAAGTGCATGCTCAAACGGATTCCCGACTTCATTGATGCCAACTTGCTGTGGGTGTTGGCGGCCATGGGCCACGGCGATGAACTGGTGGTGGTCGACCGCAATTTTCCGGCACTTGCGACGGCCAAGAGCTGCACTTCGGGTGAGTTGATTGCACTGTCGCGCCTTGATGCGCCCACTGCCATTCGCGGCATTCTCGAATTGCTGCCGCTGGACACCTTCGTTCCCGCCCCCTTGCGTTGGATGGATCCGGTGGACACACCGGGCGCGGTAATGCCGGTGCACGCCGAAGTGCTGGCCGTGTGCCAGCAGGCTGAGGGAGCCGTGGTGGGCCATGCAGCCATCGAGCGTTTTGCTTTCTATGAAGCGGCACGGCGCGGCTTTGCGGTGGTTCAGACCAGCGAGAGCCGCCCTTATGGTTGTTTCATCTTGAAGAAGGGCGTGATCTTTGGCGCCCCCACAGGAACAGTGGCATGAAGCCCACTGGCCATAGCCGCACCACTGACTCTCGCCGCAGCGGGCCGGGTTTGTTCGGCGCTCGTCGTCACGGTGGCGTGCGCAGCCGCTGCCGCCTGATACGCCTGCCCACCGAAGGATTTGAAATCCAAACGCCCTTTTTTTCTCCTAAAGGCCCCCCGGCAAGGCGCTCGAACACCCACTGATGCGGTCCTTGGGGTCGGCAGCGGCCTGTTGATGGTCGACCGCAGGCGAAACCAGCTTCATCCGTGGCGACCGCCGCCGGGTTTTCCGGGTTTTCGCTTGGAATCGGGTGCCAAACCGCGACTCCGAGAAGCTCTGGCGCAGCCGGTCCCTCCAGCCCTTGTCATCGGGCTGCCTAAAGCGTGTTGACAGGTGGATCTCAGGCCGCTTGCAGTTGCGACCCACGGGCTGGCGCGCGCGGCGGTGCACTGGCTTGCAGGCCCAGATGCGTCAAGATCTTCTCGATTGCTTCCGGCTGTCAAAGTCGTGAACACGGACTGCGGAACGAAACGGGTTTGCGGCCTGTTGAAACTTGGAGGCCGGCCAACTGGGTATTAATTTTTTCAAAGCACCAACTGAATGTGGCGACCCAAACATCCCGTTGAATATCCGAGTGTTGGGCGCGTTTCATGTGGGCGTTGCTAGACTGATCAAGGAATGCAATCGCCCCCTCAACGCCATCACAACCTGCATCCGACGACGTACCGACACGCGTGGCTCGCGTTTGTAGCCCTAAGTGCAACGCTTTTGTCGATGATCGTGCTGGGGCATGAGGGATGGCGAACAGCCCAGCTCATGGTGCTCGCCGCTCCGGCTTTAGCCTGGCTGCTCTGGCCGGTTCGCAGCCTCACACTGCATCGAATCCGGATCGTCGCCCTGTCGCTTTGTTCGATGATCTTCATATTCGACGGCGCGATCCGCGGCTATCTCTTCGATACCCACCAAGTCGCTCCCAACAGCTCTTTTGTGCAGGCAGCCGCCGCCAACACCAATAGCCGGGAAACCAAGGAGTACGTCGCGACGCATTGGCGGGCCCTGTCGCTTTGGTCGTGCGCGATCCTGGTGTCCGCGCTGGTCGTGGCACGGTCCGTTCGCCATGGGGCACGCCGACCCGGTCCCAGGTCCCGCATGGTCGTGGCGGTAATCGTCGTTGCGATGTTGGTTGGCAGTCTTGTGTACCTGAGTGAGCCTTGGCGCCGACTTCATCCCATCATCTTCTGGACCCACTGGAACGATACGGTACACCGGCTTCGCAGCACCTGGGCCGACCAGCAGACAGAGCGCCGGCTGATGCTCGAACGCGCAAGGTCGGTCTCGCCGGTGATATCGAGGGAAGGGCCCTCGACGCTGGTGCTCGTCATTGCCGACAGCATCAATCGCGACAACATGGGGCTCTACGGCTACAAGCGCGCCACGACTCCACAACTGTTGGCGCACAAGGCCCGGCTGCAAGACCGCATGGTGGTGTTGCGCCATGCGTGGTCAGTCGATGCGAGCACTTTGCCATCGCTGCGCAATATGTTCCATTTCGGTCAGCCGCAAAGCGAGCAACCGCAGCACGTCCTGGCGCTGGCACGCGCTGCAGGCTACAAGGTTTGGTGGATCAGCAATCACGACGACTCGGCCATTGAGCAGCAACACGCGAGGCTTGCCGACGTTGTCGACGTTTTCAATCGTGTTCCGGGACGGGCCGGAGCGATGCTGGATGGCGAACTGCTCGGCTCCGTGCAGGAAGCGCTGAAGGACACGACGCAACGCAAGCTGATCGTGGTGCATCTGATGGGCGCGCATCCTCACTACAACCTGCGCTTCCCGGCCGGTCAAAACCCCTTCGACGATCGTATCGACGACGTGGAAGCTGAGCTCGAAAAAAACGGTCGTTCGGCCTGGGTGCGCAAGTTCCGGCAGGAGTACGACTCGGCCATGCTGCATCACGACTTCGTGGTGTCCGAGACCCTGCAACTGACGCAGCGGATCGGCGGTATGAACGATTACCGGGCGTGGATGTATCTGTCCGACCACGGGCAGGAGGTTGGCCACAGCAGCAACCAGGTGGGACACAGCCCTTCAACGGCCTCGGGATACCGAATACCAACGGTGATCTGGCGCAGCGGCTCGGCGATCGCGCCCTTGTCGGATGCTGGCGAGCGTCCGTTCCGGGCGGACTGGGCGGGTTGGACAATTGCCGACCTACTGAACCTGTCATGGCAGCACGATGGCAGCAGACGCAATGTGCTTGGCACCAACTACCGCTGGGAGTCGCCCGTGCTGCCAGTTCAGGTGGAATCTTTTGTCCGCTGAGATGGGGCTGCGTTCACTCGTTCAGAGCCTGAAATCTCACTTGACGCTGACGATTCATCGGGCAACGACAAACTTCGCTGGTCAAAATTCCATTGACCGCTCGCACTGAAGTCCTCACTTCTGGCGTTTGTCAATTTGGGCTACGTTCGATGTCGATCTCGAATACGTGCCACCAGCGCCCGCAGTTTGGCGTTGGGTGCGAGAACGCCGTGGAAGCGAATCAGGTGCAGCTTGGGTCTGGGCACCGGCGCAGCCAGTCGCTGCGTGAATTCCAGCGGCGACATCACCAGGTGGGTGGTGCCGTCTCGGACGGCGTTGCTGCTGTCGGGCCTGAGCAACGACGTGATCTCGGCCGCGCAATCGCCGCGGAGCTCACCGGCTGCGTCCCGGGTCTTGGCCAAAAAGTCGGAATGGAGCACGACGATCGCGGCCAGCCGCAGACGCTGGGGTAATGCTTGATGCCGGAATGTAACGCGAGGGGAAGTGACACGCGGTCAAATGCAGCGGCCTCCTTCGGTGCTGAGGTGCGGTAGGTTCATTGGCGCGCATGGCTCTGCTGCTTGCGTGGCTTAAATTGATTAGCGCATCCAAGTTGGAATGTCACGCTGACCGTGAAGTACCCGCCAAACGTCAACGAATGCGTCACGCTCGAAGTAAAAAACCAAATACGAAAAACCTGTCAAAGGCCAAGACCGCAAGCCAGGCAAATTGAGATCGTGTGCGTAGCGCGGCGAACCTGATGCTGGTTGGCGGCTGATGTGCGCGTATGCCTTTTCAATCTGATCGATGAAACCGAGCGCTGCTTGCTCGGAACCGTCGGTCAAGTAGTGATCTATGGCTTGAATGACGTCTTGATCCGCAACGGTTCGCGGAACGACAACTTTGGCCATCAGCTTGAGGCACGACGTTTGACTCGGCTGCGAAGCGATGCGAAATAAGTCGCATCGACGGGCGCAGAGGGATTCGAGTTTCCGCCCTTGAGCAACAGACCGCGCAATTGCAGTTGGTCTTGATCTTTGCGGATCAGCTCGCGCACATATTCGCTGCTGGTGCCGAAGTTGCGCGCGGAGACTTGCTCGTCAACAAACGACTTCAGTCCGTCAGGCAGGGAGATGTTCATGGTGGTCATGATTGAATGTTAGGGCTATTGGCAAATTTTGGCAAACCTTTGGCCTTCCTCGTTTTCTTTCTGCTTTGTACTGTCACGTGGCCAACTCGTGTGGATCAACGGCATCGGCATGCTCAGACGCACCGGGCGGTGATGCGCGCAGGACGCCTCGCACTTGGCCGGCGGTGCGGCCGGCGCGGCCGTGGCACCAGCGCTGCCAGTTGCTGCATGAACTCCAGCGGCGACATCACCAGGTGCGTGGTGCCGTCTCGCCAAGCGGTCTTCAGCTTGAGCATCATTTGCCCGGCGGCGTTGGTTTGCATTCGTTCGTTGGCCAGCGCCGGGCGCGTGATGGTGCGGCACATCTGCTCCAGCCCCTGGCGGTCTTCTGCTCCGCAGCGCACGGCCGCGTGCAGGGTGAACCCGTCAATGTCGGCGCACAGCGTTTGCTTAAAGTCGGCGTTCCGGGGCATGCCTTGCACCGTCAGCACCTTCTGGCCGGCGCGCGGTCTGAAGGCAATGCGGTAAGTAGGACGGGCCAGTCATCTGGGTCACGCGGGCCGAGGTGCGCCAATGCGGCCGGCTTCATGGCTTCGTACTCGGCTGGGTCCATAGCCCGCACCGCCAGTCGAAGCTTTGTCAGTTTTTCCAGGGCGGGTTGCAGCGCGTTCAGTTCGCCGCGTTTGGTCAGCACGTTGGCCAGGTGCTCGCGCACGTCGTCGAACGCCACTTCTGGCGCCAGGAACGTCACTTGCGCAGCGAAGCTTTCCAGCAAACGTTCCACCCTGCGGCCGAGCACGGCGCGCATCAGCACGTTCGCATCCAGAACGATGGTGCGAGGCGTCAAGTCTGTGCGCGTCGGCGTGCTGATGCGCCTTTGCGCAGGGTGTCGAAGTCTCGAACAGCGGCTTCGACATCGTCCTCAGACAGCGACATCACGGCTTCGAGCTTGTTCGCAGCATCACGCAGCGCCTGCAGATCGGCCTGCGCCGGACGGGCGGTGGGAATGAAGAAGCCCACGGTCTGACCATGCCGCGTCACGGCGATGGGCTGCTTGTTGTCGATGAACTCGGCCAGGCCTGCGCGAAACTCGCGGATGCCGACAGACTTGGTTTCCATGGGTGCTCCAGGCAATGGGCAACGGGCCCTGAAGCCGAATTGTGAATCACTGTGTACACATTTGCAAGGCGCGCCCGTGGGTTGATCGGTCGCTTTGTGAGGACAGGCCGCCGCTGAAGGCCTGGTGCAGCAGGGAGCGCTTAAATTCGTGGAGCGCGGCGAGCTTGAGCGTCTGGACATCGGCCAGCCGATCGCACTCAGCTTGCAGGCTGTTGAAGTGCTCGACGATGCTGGCCTGCTGATCGAGCCGCGGCAGTCGAACTGGCAGCGCTGAAATGATGCCCACGTTGAGCCCGGCCATGATCGAGCCCTTGGCCTGCGCGGTGAGGTACGCCCGGGCCTGAGATTCATACAGGAAGTAGCGATGCAGGTAGTCAGGCAGGCACTTCTTGCGGTCAACGGTGATGCAGCACAGGTGCTTGGTGTTGATCGCCACTGGGATGTCGTTCGGCACCACGGCGCACCGGCCGCAGGTGCCCATGATCGTGATCAGCACATCGCCGGGGTGCACGCGGTAGCGGGCCAGGTCCCGGTACTTCGATTCTGTGATGTAGCGCCGCTTATCCCACCGGAACTCGTTGGCAACGGCGTTGTCGATGCCAAGCACGGCGATGACGTCGTCCACAAATTCGCTGTGCAGTAATTGGCTGCCAAAGGGTCCGGTTCGCATCGAGCCTTTGCCTGCGGCGGCGATGTTGGAGACTGGTTCGTTGCCCCACTGCGATTGATCGAAGCACTCGACGATGGCGCCATACCCGGTTCCGATGAGGATGGCGACGATGCGGCTCTGTTCGGCTGGAGGGTGCAACGGGGATCGGAATTGAGTTCAGTGCTCTCTGGCCTCGCGTTCGGTCGAGCCGAGCCGTGCGGACGAGTGCCTGACTCAGACGCTCAGGTCGGCGCTGGCGCTGGTGGACGTGCGGGTGCTGGATCACCTTGTGGTGGCTGGAGCCGACGTTTGTGCTTTTTCGTAGCGAGGCCTGCTGTAAGCCGCGCTCGGGGCTCGTTGCGGTGCCGCTTCAGCGCCTCGGTCTCAGGCCAGGCCGATGCGCCGGATGTCAAGCGCGAACGGGCCTGCCTGTCGCGCGGAAATCATCAAACCGACCTGGCGGATGCGAGATGGGTCGAGGGCTGGCGCGCCCGGCACGTCGCGGCCCCGGAAGCTGGCGCGGAATGCCGTGAGCGGCAGGCGAATGGTCTGCCAGTCCTGAGTGGCGGGCGCGAAGCTCGCCTGGTAGTTCAAGCTGTCGAAGCCGTCGTCGGTGAGGAGGCTCAACTTGAACTGCTTGCCATCCCCGCGTACCTCGATCACGCAGGCGGCGGCGCCTGGCTTGCCTCGTGTGCCTGGGCTGGATCGCACCGAGGCGAAGCCGCCGTTTTGTTCCAGCGAAACGGTGCCCTCGAACACAGCATGGCCTGCCGGGTCGTGCCGCAACCTGCTGCGCGAGACGCCGCCCATGACGCGGTCGTCGATGGCGTTCCATGCGTCTACGCTGGTCGAGCCGCTGAAGTCGAAGAGCAAAAAGGTGTCGTCGGGTTGGATCACAGCGTGATTGTCGGGCGGCGGGTGCGCGTGGCGTTGGGCCGTGCTGGCAAGATGGGTGGAAATCAAGACCGAGACAGACGCCGCGATGAACCTCAACGAATTGCAGGCCGCCCTGCGCCACTTTGCCGCTGAGCGTGATTGGCAGCCATTCCACACACCGAAGAATCTGACCACGGCCCTGCTGGTCGAGGCGGCCGAGTTGGCGGAGATCTTCCAGTGGATGACGCCGGAGGCGTCGCAGCTTGCGCACCAGGATGCTGGGTCGAAGCAGCGCATCGGCGAAGAGGTCGCGGACGTGTTGCTGTACCTGCTGCAGGTGGCAGATCACAGCCAGATCGACATCGCGCAGGCGGTCAAGGACAAGCTGGCGCGCAATGCGCTGAAGTACCCGGCGACGCGGGCGGTGGCCCGGGTATCTCCGGCATCTGCTGCGGTGGCCGGCACGCCTTCCACCTGTCGTTTTACATGGGCTACATCGCCTCACGCAA
>JBBRGA010000097.1:0-12854 GCA_038241115.1 Burkholderiales bacterium
GGCGTGGGCGGCTTGAATGAGCGGCGCTGTCAAAAAAACGGGACGCTGATCGCGTCCCGTCTTATCTGAGGCTGAAGCGATGCGCCTTAAAGCTGCGGTCGGCTCGAAGAGGTTGAGACCGTGCGGCCGTCGTCACCCACATGGCCGTCGTGACCCACCCGCTCGTCAATTTGTGTGCCGTAAAACGAGTGGACGCCGTGAGCCCATTTTTCGTCGCCCATCTTGGGCCATTTGTCTTTGTCAAAGCCGGGAGCGCTTTCCAAAGCAGATTTGCTCACGTCCAGCGTGAATCGCTTGTTGACAGTGTCAAGCTTCAAGGCCGACCACGGCACTGCGAACAGTTTGTCGCCCATGCCCATGATGCCGCCAAAGGACAGCACCGCGTAGGTGACCTTGCCGCTGGCCATATCGATCATGAATTCTTTGATGTCGCCAAGGTCAAGATCGGCGGTGTTGTAAACATCATTTCCGAGCAGCGTGCCTGCGCCCATCATTTGAGGGCCGGGGCCTTCACTGTCGTCGTTGTACATGCCGTAGGTATCTCGAGTGACGTAGTTGGTGGTCATGGTTTTTCCTTTTGGATTGAATGCCGTTGGGAATGAAACTGTAGGAAGACCCGGTTCGATTGGCTGTAGGAGCGAAACCGATAGGGCTGTCAGCAAAGCGCGGTGAAGTTAAACCAGGCACCCATTCGTTGGGGCCAATTGGCCTGCGAGGCTTGCTGGCGAGATTTCTTGGACTTCAAAAGCGCAAAATCCGTCGCATGACACAAGCACTGCAAGTTCTCTACGTTGAGGACAACGTTGACGTCCGCGAACTCGTCGTCATGTTCTTGGAAGACGAAGGGCTGGCGGTGGTTCAGTGTGGATCTGCCGAACAGGCAGAATCGGAATTTGCGCAGCGCCGATTTGACGTGCTCATCACCGATGTCAGCTTGCCTTCGATGTCTGGCACTGAGCTGGCCACGCGCCTGCAGCGTCTGAACAGCGACCTGTGGCTGGTGTTTTGCTCTGGCTACGCCATGAATCACGGTCTGGCACTGTTCGGGCCTCGCGCCCGGTGCTTGACGAAGCCTTTCGAATCAGAAGAACTTCATTTGCTGATGAAGGAAATTCGCGCCTGCGCTGCCTGAGCAGTGCCGCGCGGCGCAGCGCAAAGCGCTGTCTTGTGGTGGCGTACGCCGCGCATGCCATGGGCACCCGCGCGCGACAAACAAAGCCGTTCAGGTTTTACTCGGCTCGTCTTCGGCAGGGTCTATGCCTTTGATCGGTCGCTCGGTCAAGTCGGGGCCTATTTCCACCAACTTTTCTTCATTGGCCTTGTCTTTGTAGTTGTCAGGCTGCTTCTCGTCGGCTTTTTTCTCAGACCGCTCAAGCGCTTCGCGCCCGCCGTCGGTCGGCGTTTTGTCGTGTGTGTCAGATGTGTGCGGTGAGGTGCTCATGTGTGCTCCATGTGAAAGGCGTTGAGGACACGATCAGCGTAGGCCGTGGGCCGGTGCGAATCAGTCGGTGCGGGCTGCGGCTTGGGGTAAGACTTGTCTTACCTGGCCTGCGCTTCAGGAGTCTTTCAACTTGGCGTAGGCCACATCGCTTTCTACCGACTTGCTGGTGTCTTGAATGCCGCGCTTCAGATCGCGTGCGCCTTGCTGAACCATGGCGCTCGGTATGCCGTCAGTGACGCCTACCTTCTCATCGCGTTCGTTGGGCATGGCAAGTTCGCCGTCTGCTGCGGCCCGGGTCAGGTCCACGTGTTTGCCGTCTGCGGCGGTCGGGGTGTGAGCGCCGGGCTTCCTCAAATGCAAGGTGCCTGAAATTCGACCCGTGGTGTGACTGACGCCCAGCGGCGTTGTGGTGTGGTTCATGTGTGGAGTGAAGGCTGTTTTCGAGTCTTGACCTTAAGGTCATGCCGGTGCGGCCTGCGTGGGCAGTTCACTCGAATTGGTGAAGGCTTTTTCCTACCCAACAGCCGTCTTGGGCTGCCCCCAATCAGGCGCGGCGCGCAAAGCCAGAACCGCATTGGTTCCGCCGAACGCAAACGAGTTGGACAGCATGGTGCGCGCAGGCACATCGCTGCGCGCCGCGTGGGGCACATAGTCCAGATCGCAGTCGGCGTCTGGCTCGTCGAGGTGCATGGTGGGCAAGGCCACGCTGCGCTGCATGGCCATCAAAGACAACACGCATTCCAGCGCCGCAGTGGCCCCCAGCATGTGGCCGTGAAGCGCTTTGGTGGCGCTGATCGGCAACACAGCCGCACGAGCGCCGAACACCGCTTTGATGGCTGCGGTCTCGGTGGCGTCGTTGGCGAGCGTGCCGGTGCCGTGGGCGTTGATGGCGTCGACGTCTTCCTCTTTCAGACCGGCGGATTTCAAAGCGCATCGCATGGCGCCGGCCTGGCCTTGTACGCTGGGGCGAGTGATGTGGCAGGCGTCGGTGCAAAGTCCGTAGCCCAACACCTCGCCGTAAATAAAGGCGCCACGAGCCACCGCGGCGTCCCAGGGTTCCAGCACCACCATGGCAGCACCTTCGCCCAAGACCATGCCCGAGCGGTTTTTGGAAAACGGTTTGCACGAGGCTGAAGGCTGCGCCGTGTCGACCGAAGCCAGCGTGTGCAGTGCCTCCCATGCTTTCAAGGAGCCGAACGACAGCGGCGCATCTGCGCCACCGGCCACCGCCATGTCGAGGCTGCCACTGGCCACGCGCAGCCAGGCCTCGCCGATGGCCACTGCCGACGACGAACACGCAGTGGTGTAGGTAAGGTTGGGGCCAAGCAATCCGTGCTCCATGCCTATCCATGCCGCGGGCGCGTTGTACATGCCCATCAGCACGGTGAACGGTTTGATGCGGTCGCTGTCTTCACCGTAAAGGGTTTGGTAGCCGTCGTCGATGGTGTGCGTGCCGCCCATGCCCGTGCCCACAAACACTCCTTCGCGGTGGTGATCGCGTCCGGTGTCCCCCAGCAGACTGAGGCCCGCCTGCGCCATGGCCTGTCTGGCAGCCACCAGCGCAAACTGGCTCACGCGGTCGAGCATGCGAATTTTGCGTGACTCGAAATGCGCCGAGGCATCAAACGGCGCGGCCGCCGCGATCGGCGCTGCCAGCCTGTGTGCAAACGGCGTGTCGAGCACCGCCACGCCGGAGTTGCCAGCGGCTGCGGCATCGAACGCAGCTTGCGCGCTGCACCCCAAAGCCGACACCACGCCCATGCCAGTGACCGCAACGCGCGTCGGCATGGGCATGCGCATGAACGGCCGCACCGGTTGATTTACGGAAGCGCCACCGGGCCGCGACGAACGGATTCGGGGCCTGCTGCGAAACCGTAAGCCGGCGCGGCGACCTGGCCTGTCTTGCGTTCGGCGCCGCCCAAGGAAACGGGTCTGCGCCCCGCGACCAGTGCGTCGATGTAATTCACCACGTCACCGACGGTGATCAGCTCTGCGGGCTCGGGCGGCAGCGTGACCCTGAACTCGTCTTCGATGGCGAACAGCATTTCGGCCACGCCCAAAGAGTCGATGCCCAGCGACTCCAGGTCGGATTGCATGGTCAAGCTTCCAGCGGGGATTTGGTAGTCCTTCACCATCATCGCGCTGAGGCGTTCAAAAGTGGAAATCATGGCAAGTACCTTTCGGTCAAAGTGGAACCGCCGTGCTGCGGTTGAAAGGGCCCCGGATGGAGCCGAACGCTGGGCAGACTCGCCCTTAGAAATTGATCTTGCAAAACCGCACCGACATGCTGCGGGTCGGCCGCGCAGTGGACCTTGCCGCCCAGTCGCGCGCCCCAGGTCAGCAGGCCGGGCACTGGGCGGGCGATTGACATCAGCACCGCGGACAGAGCAGGTCGCATGGCAACGTTGGCAAAGGCGGCGGCCAGCTTCAGGCGCGGCCCAAACACACGACGCCACTGCTTTGCGTACCGCCGTGCCAACAGGGCTTGGGTTTCAGCGCTGGGCGTGCGCGCCGCACCATCTATCGGAGTGAATCGAACCGAGGCTTTCAAACCCAGCAACTCGCCCGCCAGCATCCATGCCGACTGCAGCGCCATGCTCATGCCTTCACCGATGATGGGATGCGCCTCACCGGCCGCGTTGCCCACTCGAAACATGCCGTCCGATTCGGTCAAACGAACACCCGGCGCAATCGGCCCGGCGGCCATCCAGGCACCCTCGCGATCCGACCCGTGCAAGGCGTCGCGCACGCCGATGCATTCCTGCGACAGCAGCGCTTGCACTGCGTCCCCAGCGCGCAGCGAAGGCCACTGCCGGCGAAACGCGTCAAGTTCGTCGCGGCGTATGCAGCAAGCCAGGGTGGTGACGCCGTCACCCGCCACCACCATGCCTCCGTAACCACCTTTGAACGCCAACACCGGCAACAAGCCGGGTGCCAGAGCCGCATTGCGAAAGTTGGCTTTGAATGCGAACAAGTCACCCGGCAAATGCGGGCGTCGCCGGCGCGCACGCGCCGAGGGCAGGGTTTCCCAAGAGCCGTGCGCTGCAATGGCCACCGGCGCGTTCAAGGTGAACTCCACTGCACTCTGCGCAGGACGGATTTTGATTTTCCAGGCGCCTGCGGCACCGCTCACGTCGCGCACAGCGCAGGGCTGGAATATGTGCACGCCGGCCATGCGGGCTTGCTCCAAAAGCAAGGTGTCCAGTGTTTCGCGGCCCAATGCACGGCCCCACAAATGGGTGTCGTGGCTGGACTGCGGCAATGCCGCCTTCACGCTGTCTTTGCCGCGCATGAGCACCATGTGCTGCAGTGGCGCACCGGCTTGTTCGGTGGGCACGCCCAGCGCCTGCAGCAAAGGCCAGTTGCTGGCCGCGATGCATTCGCCGCAAACTTTGCGACGCGGGAACGGCTGCTTTTCCACCAACGCCACCGACCAACCGGCACGTGCCAGCAAAATCGCCACCGCCGAGCCGGCCGGGCCCGCACCGATGACCACGGCGTCGAAGTCGGTTGGCAACGCATCGCGCCTCACCACACCACCCCGCGTTTGACGGGTGCACGGCGCTCGGCCACGAAGCAGTGGCTGAACAGGCGGGCTTCGTACTCTTGCGAGGTCCAGCCGGTGGCCACCGCGCTCCAGGTTCGGCTGAGCTCTTCGCCGCGAAAACCGGCCTGCACGCTGAGCACCGCGTCACCGCGGGTGATGCGGTTCGCGCCCAGCGCGCCCACCAAATGACTGCCCACCCAAGCCAGCCCAGACCGCCTGGGTTCGCAAGCAAAAAAGTGGTCGCTGCGCAGCGCTGCCGCACGCAGCACCGCCAGCAACTGATCGCCGTCGAAATGATGCAAGAACAAGTTTGCAACGATCACATCAAACTGGGCAGGCGACGTGTGGGCCGCAGGGGCGCTGATTTGCGTTGGCGATGCCCAGTCGAGCACGTCCATCTTGCGGGTGGTGGCGGTCCAGCCGAGCGCGGCGTAGTCCTGCAGCGTGCTGCGCGAGACCAAAGGCAGCCGGTCGAGCAGCGTCAACTGCACGCTCGGCCACATCGGCGACAGCGCCTGAGCCACACGCAACATCAAACTCCCATCGCCCGCGCCCAGTTCGAGCACCCGAAGCGGTCGGTTGGTGCTGGCGCGCACCTTCATCCGTTGAAAGGCGCGCACGGTGATGGCACAACTGCCCATCACTTTGTGGATGCGCTGCAAGTCCAGGCGCGAACGCTTCGCACACGGGTCGTCCCAGCTCAATGAATCGAGCGCTTCAGGCATGACACAGCGCATCACGTCAGCTCACCTTCAACAGTGCGCCGTGGCAGCTGAAGCCCGCGCCAAAAGACGACATCCACCACCAGCCCGCTTCGGCCTCGTCGGCCAGTGCCGCTTGCAACACGAAGTACACAAAGGCGCTGGACAAATTGCCGTGGTTTCGCAGCATGGCGGCGCTGTATCGCAAGGCGTCGTCGTCGAGCATCAACTTCTTTGTCAGTGCGACCAGCACGTCGCGGCCACCGGCATGCATGATCCAGGCGTTGATGTCTGAGGCGTCCAGACTGAAGCGCCCAAGCACTGTGGTGAGAACGCTGAGTGCATGCTCTGCCGCCAGCGCTGGCACCTCGCGCGTCAGGATGTTGCGCAGCATGCCGTCGCGCTGCTCGAATTTCAGCGCATCGCGGTGTTCCGGTACGCTGATGGAGGTGCTGTCTATCCACTCCAGGCTGCGCGTTGTGCCCGAGCGCTGAGAAGACGGCTTGTTCGACAACACCGCTGCGCCTGCGCCATCGCCAAACAAACATGCGCTGATCAGCACGCCCGGGTCGTTGTCCAAATACATGGCGGCGCTGCTGACCTCGACGCAAATCGACAACACATGCTCACAAGACCCCGAGGCCAGCAAAGCGCGTGCAAGCTGCATGTTGGGCAGCGCTGCGCCACAACCTTGGCCCACCAGGTCAAACGCCTGCACGTCGCTTCGAAGTCCCAGGGCTTGCACTGCATAACCAGACAAGCCGGGGCATAAATAGCCAGTACAAGTGCTGACCACCACGGCGTCAATTTGCCTGGCTTGCAAGCCAGCCTGCGCCAAGGCGAGCGTGGCGGCTCGCTGAGCCAAGACAGGCGCGTGGCCGAGGAAGCGCTGCGCCAACGTGTTGGGGTCGATGTCGAACACCTCGGTCAGGTCAGCAACCGCCAGATGCCGGGTTTCGATGCCGTTTTCGCGTTGCAGGACGGTACGGGCCACCAAGTGCGCGCGCGAATCCAACTTGCCAAACCACTCAGATGCCTCGAACGCAGCAAGGCACTGCGCCTTGCTGAATTTTTTCTTGGGCAGGGCCGTGCCTAGACCGGTGATGAACACAGCGCGGTCAACGAATGAGCGATGAAAGATGGGTCATGGGGATCCGTGTGCAATGCATCAATGAACGAACAGCGCGATCAAAATAATGATGGGAATAGGGATGCCCAGGAACAGCAGCAAGAGTGAACGCATCGGTAGCTCCTTAAGGAATTTGTGTGTGCAGCTGGAGGCTGATGAACTTCAAAAGTCGCGGTGGCGGCCACCAAACGTGGCACCCCAACTCGCAAAAAACGCCCCGATCAGCAACGACACAAACAGCCACAGCGCACCGTAAGCCGTGGCTTTGCGGGTGGCATCAGCGGTTTGCCGGGTGGCCAGTTCTGCTTCCCGCAATTTGGCTTGAATGCGTGAATAGGTGGTCTTGACGCGCGCTTCCGCCTCGTCGGGTGTCAGGCCGGTTCTGGCCGCAACTGCCGCCGCGACGTACACGGCGTCATCGGCGGGCAACGTGCCCTGTCTGATGCCGTTCATGAAGACTCGGGTGAGCTCTGCCGTACTGACCTGCGCAGCGATGTCTGCACCCGCACTGGCCGCGACCGGAGTGTTGGCCGACCTGCGCAGCATCGAATCCATCAGGTAGGAGACGGTTTCAGTGGCGCCTGTGCCCGCATCTGCGGCGTTGCCCAAGCCGTTCCCGGCGAACTCGGTGTTGCTCACACCACCGGACACCGATTTACCGGACACCGATCTAGCGGACACCAAATTTGCCTCGGCTGCATTGCTCGCCACCGAAGCACCGGCACCGACGATGGACCCCACAGCCGACGCCAGCACCGACGCCGTGACCAGCGACGCGAGGGCCCACGTCAAAAAGCCGTGCGCAGTGTCGCGAAAGTAAACCTCGTCGTTGTGCACCGCCACGTACTTGGTGCGCAAGCGCCCCGCCAAGTAGCCGCCCATCCCAGACGCCACCACCTGCGTGAAGCCGAGCCACAAAATGGTGGAGACGCCGAATGCAGCGGCACCGATGCCGGCGCTGGCCCACGGCGACACAGACGACAATCCCAGCCCGCTGCCCAGAATCAGCAAAATCAATGACAGCGCTGCCGCTGCGGCGGCACCCGCAAAAATGGCCGACCATGACACTGCGCTGCCCGCCAGCAGCCCGGAACTCGAGGCGGCTTCAGCTTGAATGGCTGACACGCCCGCGCCAGACCGCGCCACAGCCCTCGCATGCATGGCTTCGTCGGCGCTCAGGGAACTCGTTGTGCCGGAATAGGGAAAAGCCATGGCGTTAATCTCGGTAGATTCAAAAGTGGTGAACCAAAAGAAGCTCAAGTAACTTGACGTTGAATCATCAAACCAAGCGTGTTCAAAGCCCGTGGGAATCGGCTGCGAGCGCATGTAGGAGCAAGCGCTTTCCAAACCACACCAAAAGCACAGATGGGAACGAGTCGTCCATGAAGAACACCCGTTCCCACCACTCAAAGAATGCAGCTTGAAACTACCAACGCAGCCGCAAACGGTCAGCGCGTGCCAGTGACTTCCAGGTCAACTCGGCGGTCAGGCTGCAGACACGAAACCAGCTTGACGCTGGCGGTGCTGCCTTTGCAATCGGCCGTGCTGGTCAGCGGCGCGGTCTCGCCCTTGCCGGTGGCCGTGACTTTGTTGGCGGCCAGCTTGCCGTTGCTGGTGAGGTAGCCCTTCACGGCTTCGGCGCGCTGCTCCGACAACTTTTGGTTGTAGGCCGAGGTGCCCAAACGGTCGGTGTGGCCGATCACGTTGATGCTGTCGTAACTGGTGCCTTCCAGCTCTTTGACAAAGTTGTCGAGCGGCAAGTTGCCACCGGCGCGCAAGTCAGCGCGGTCAAAGCCGAACAGCGTCTCAGCCGACAGGCTCACGCGCTTCACTGGAGGCGGCGCAGGCGCTGCCATTGGCGCGGCCGCGGTGGCGGGCATGGTCTCCACGATCACGATGGGTGTGGGGGTGGGTTCAGGAACGGGGGCGGCCATCACCATGGGCGCAGGCGGCACGTAAGCCACCGGCATGGCACGCGACGTCGACGTGCGTCCCAGCGGGAACACCAGGCTGACCGAGAACAGGTTCACTCCGGCCTTCTCGCCTACGGCGTCATTGATTCGGTAACGCTCGACCTCAGCGCGCACCAGCATCGACGGCGTGAAGGCGTACTGCATGCCCACGCCAGCCTTGTAGTTGGTCTCGCGGCGGCTGGGTGTGGGGTTGGTCACCAGAGCTGCGCCAGTGCCCACGAAGGTGCCGCGTGTCTTGGCGTTTTGTGCGCCGATGCGACCGATCAGCGAGAAGTTGTCGCTCAAAGGTGCCGTGCCCACCAGATCGAGGTTGAAGCCCTCGACACGCAATTCACCGTTCAGCGTTCCGGCAGGAACGGTGGTGGTGGTGAAGGTGGATTTGCCCAAGCTGAAGTAGCCTGCTTCCACACCGAAGTAGCGGTTCATTTGATAGCCCCCAAACACTTTGTAGCCGGTGCGGCGTTCGTCGCTGCCGGTGACGGTGTGGGTGATTCCGGGGCCCGTCACGGCGGTGGCAATGTTGGACTCATCGACGTTGGCCTTGGCTCGGCCCACAGACACGCCGACATAGGGGTAGGCCTCGCTCATGCCTTGCTGCGCAAGGGCGCTGGAGGTGCCCAAGCAGGACAAACAAGCCGTGGTCACGAGGCTCAGAACAGGTGTGGATTTCATATGGTTTTACCGGTGGATTCAAAAATATGGTGCGCCCGGCCTGCCTGAAAAACACATGCGTGGGTTGGTACCGCGAAAGATGTTTGTAGTCATTTGCCCGGACATGGTCTGTGCGCCAGCGAACTGAGCTTTTGCAGCTGTTGCGCGAGCAACACAGTCCACAACGGCCGCACGTGGCTGTTGCGCTGGCGTCATTTCCACGGCTTGGCAGCGCGTGGGCAAAGTCCCACAAACGCTGGCGCACTTGGCTGACTGCGCCGCGCTCGGCTTGCTATTAGCGTGTTAGTTGGAAAACCAGAACACCCGGTCATTCACAAGCGAGATCACCATGCCACTCAATTTCAAAACCCCACTCGTCGCCAGCCTGCTGATTGCGGCCGCACTGCTCTCAGCGTGCGGCAAAACTGACACCACACCCGGCCAAAAAGTAGACAGCGCCGTGGCAAGCACAGAGCGCGCAGCCAGCGCGGTAAGCGCAGAGGTGAAAGAGGCAGCCAACGAAGTCAAAGCATCGACGAAAAATGTTTCTGGCGAGATCAACGCCAAAACGCTGGACGGCGTCATCACCACCAAGGTGAATGCCGCGCTGGTCAAAGACCCCTCACTGAGCGCATTGAAGATCAACGTCGACACCACCGACGCACGCGTTGCGCTGAGTGGTACAGCACCGTCCGAGTCGGCCCGCGAGCGCGCCACCGCTTTGGCGGGCGCCGTGGAAGGCGTGAAAAACGTCGACAACCGTCTGGTTGTCGACGCGAAAAAGTAAGCCATTCCAATCGAACCCACCGCCGCCAAATCCCGACCCACCGCACCCATCAAAGCCACCTCATGACCTACCAAAGCACCAACCCCTACACGGCGCAAGTCGTCAAATCCTTCGACGAAATCGGCGACGCCAAGCTGGAAGACAACCTGAGCACCGCCAGCGCCTGCTTCGAAGCGAACTGGCGCCATACCAGCTTCGAGCAACGCAAAACGGTGCTCAAGCGCGCCGCCCATCTGATGCGTGAGCGTTCAGATGCCCTGGCTGCACTGGTCACGCTGGAGATGGGGAAATTGATTGCGCAAAGCGCCGGAGAAGTCGCACTCAGCGCGGCCATCCTCGATTACTACGCCGACCACGCCGAGACGTTTCTAGCGCCTGAAACGCTGACCACAGCCAAGGGCGAAGCCAGCGTGGTCAGCGACCCCATCGGTGTGCTGTTTGGCGTGGAACCCTGGAACTATCCGTACTACCAAGTGGCCCGATTCGCAGCGCCCAATTTGATGGCGGGCAACGTGGTGATGGTCAAGCACGCGTCCAACGTGCCGCAGTGCGCACTGGCCTTCGAGCAGTTGCTGACCGACGCCGGTGCACCGGTGGGGGCCTATACCAACTTGTTCATTTCCAAAGACCAGGTGGCCCGAGTGATTGCCGATCCGCGCATTCGCGCCGTGGCCTTGACGGGCAGCGAAGACGCCGGGGCGGTGGTGGCCACGCTGGCCGCCAAACACCTGAAAAAATCCACCCTGGAATTGGGCGGCAGCGATGCGTTCATCGTGCTGGAAGACGCCGATCTGGACAAGGCTGTGAAGCACGCCATCTCAGGTCGCATGGGCAATTCAGGACAAGCCTGCACGGCGTCCAAACGCTTGATCGTGGTCGACGCATTGGCCGACAAATTCACCGAAAAATTCACGGCCGCGATGCTGCGCTTTGAAGCGGGAGACCCGGCCGACAAGGCGACCACGCTGGCGCCGCTGTCATCGGCGCAGGCGCTGGACAATTTGCTCAAACAAGTCAACGGCGCAGTCGAACACGGCGCTCGCACCCTGCTGGGCGGCAAGCGCATAGCAAATTTACCGGGCGCCTTCATGCAGCCCACCGTCCTGACCGACATCAGCGCCAGCAACCCGGCCTACAAACAGGAGTTTTTCGGGCCGGTGGCCTTGATCTTTCGCGTGGCCGACGAGGCTGCGGCAATCGCACTGGCCAACGACTCGCCTTTCGGCCTGGGCGGCTCGGTGTTCACGCAAGACGCAGAGCGCGGAAAGAAGGTGGCGCGCCAGATGGACACCGGCATGGTGTTCATTAATTCGGCGGCCATCTCGACGCCCGAGTTGCCGTTTGGTGGCGTGAAAAATTCAGGCTACGGGCGTGAACTGTCGAGCGCAGGGATCCAGGAATTTGTGAACAAGAAGTTGATTTACGCCGCCTGAGGTGGGCTCGATAAAAAGGCCCTGGAACCGAGGTTCCAGGGCCTTTTTTCATCGTGTCTTCAGCAGGCTCAATTCATGTGGATCGTCGCGTGCTCGCCCAGGTCTTTGGGCTTGACACCGGTCGCTGCAGCCTTGGCCATCTTGAACAACTGAACCACCTTGCTTTCTTTGACGTCCCAATAGTCGGCGTGCAAAATTTTCACCTGCACCAAGGCCAAGTTGGGGTCGGTGTAGCCCGCCGGAAACCAGGCCTGGGCCATCTGGGACCACAGCTTTTCTTTCAAGCCCATGTCCTCCAGCACGACTGCATGGCCCGCGATGGAGACATAGCTGTCTGAACTGGGGTCGGCGTACACCACGTTGACCACCGCATCGGCCGTCAAATCGGCAACCGGCTCGCTGTCATGCGCCATGAAAAACCACAAGCAGCCGTCTTCATCCAGCGAGCGGTTTTGTGTGGTCATGGGCCTGGCGTGCAAATGGCCGTTGGCGTGGCGCGTGGTGAACATCGAAAAACGGATGCTTTTGATCATTTCCCAAAGCCGCTCGCGCGCTTCTTGCGTTTCAGAAATGTCATTGCTGATCTGGGTGTCTGAACTCATGGTGTTCCTTGGTGATGAAAGGGTCGATCTGTATTTCAGCAGTTCAAGCGCCAAATGACGATCAGGCAGCGCGCCCCACGGGCGTAGGTTGTTTCCCACACCGCACCACGTGATTCACCGATAACCGCGAGCTCAAATTTCAATGACGATGCATGCTGTCGTCAGCCCACGGCGATGCCGTTGTCCTGTCGCGTGCGACAAGCCAGCACGATCTGACCTGTCCCAATCCAGTTTTGCCTTCAGGAATTCACCATGAGTCACATCGCAGTTCTGCCTCCGCACACCAAGCTGTCCATCGGCCGGGTCCCGGCCGCGGTGCTCGTCTGTTTGGCGTGCGGTGTCGGTGTGGGCGCCGCGCAGGCCGAAACAGCGACGCAGCCGGTATCGCCCGGAACCGGCCCCAACCCCACCCTGCCCGCACCGGCACCTTCGCTCATTCCCACCGTCAACATTGCGCCGGCCCTCGGCTGGCCGGACGCGGTGAAGCCGAAGGCAGCGCCTGGCACTCAAGTGGCGGCGTTCGCTGCCAACCTGGACCACCCGCGCTGGCTGATGGTGCTGCCCAACGGCGATGTGTTGGTAGCCGAAAC
>JBBRGA010000098.1:0-12735 GCA_038241115.1 Burkholderiales bacterium
GAACGTCCCACTCGTGGGAACCGAGCTCGGGTTTCCCGCCGTCGTGCTGCCGGCTCCGGTAAATTTAATGTACAGGCCGTAGGTGCTGTTTAAACCGGTTGGCACAAGAGTGGCACCGCCCAGTTGCGCGCCGCTGATCGACAAAAAGCCGGTTTCATTGAAGGTGTTGCCTGCGCCAAAACGCACGGTGGCGTAGTCGGAAATCAGCATGTTGTCGGCGGTGAAACTGTTGCCTGCGACCCCGAGGCCGGAAGCAAATGGATTCAGCGTGAACACCGGCAAAGCCGATGCGCTGGCCGAAAGCGCCACCATGGCCACAGCCACGGCAGAGCGTTTGAGAAGCGACTTGGAAGTAGAACGTGGGTTGGATTTCATGGTGAGGCTCCTGATGACGGGTAAAAAACGTCTGGGTTAACAAACCAGACAAATGACGAACTAAGTGCGACGTGACGCTCAAGCGAAGCCGCTAGAGCAAGTGAACGAAGCTGCTGCGGCAGGTGTTGCTGCAATCAAACTTCAGACTCAAGAGTAGAAAAATCGGTGTGTTTGCTCTGTGCGGTTGCCCACTTAAGGCCACGAGAAGCACCCCCCTATTCAGGGGGGTAGGAGCTCTGCTGTTGCTGCAACCGGAGCCTTCAAAAAATGCTCCAGCGGCCTGCGGCCCGCCACCGCCGACGGTGCCTGTGCACGGCCCACACGAAACAACATGCAGGCACGTGCGCCGATGGCCGCTGTGCCGCTATCAACCTTCAGGGCGTGCAGCCCCTCGGCAAGGCGTTTTTGGGTGCTGCTGCTGACCCAATCGGCGCGACTGATCTGGTTTGTGAGCACTGTGGCCGCGGCCATCGGTTGCAAGGCCAAGCCCAGGTGTTCGGCGGCCAACCACAAGCGCTGAAAAGCGCGGCCTGCCTGCACATGAGCGGCGTCTGCGCCGGTGCCCGGCTCGGCACCTGGGTCAGTGTCTGAGCCAGTGCGTGAGTCAGTGCCAAAGCCTGCCTCGGCATCTGCGGTCACCAAACCAAGGTGCGGTGCCAAAGCGCACGGCAAGTAACCTGCGCGCAAGCCCAAGGCGTAATGCGCGCCGATCGCATCGGCCGCGCGCATCACATTCCAATGGCGCAGCCACGCAAAAGGCCAGCGCATCGGCGGCTCGACTTGCAAGGCCGCTGGCGGCAAGCCCTCCAACACCGTGCCGTCCCAGCCACGCTCAAAGCGGATGGCGCTGAACATCTCATGGTGCAGCCCGGCGCGGCGAAAGCGCTCGGTTTCGGCAATGCGAATCAAGCGCAGCGCCTGACTGCGTTGCGTGCCCTGCGCAAGCCAATGCACGCGCGCCCCAGACATGGCGTTGGCGGCCAGGCTGAGTGCGGCCAGCACGCTGTGTTGCAGCGCGGCGCGTTGATAGAAACGACGGTTGGTGTGGCGCGTGGAAATGGCACCGTCCAACGGGTCGAACACAGGCGCTGCCGTTTGCCAACTCAAAACCACCACACGTGTGGTGGCGCTGGTGGATGTCGAGGTTGAAGTTGACGCAGCCGCTTGCGCAGGCCACCAGCGGGCATGAGTGGCCAGACCCATGGCGGCGGCGCGCAGCGTGATGTTTTCGACCACCGCGCCAAACGACATCAGCGCCAGCATTTTTCGGTCGGGCTGCGCCGTCCACGAGGCGCTGTCGGTGGCGTGCAGCGTGACCGTATCAACGCCCACTTCCAGCCAAAAGTAGTGCTTGTTTTCAGCCGACGGCGCTTGAATGCCAGCGGTCAAGATTTGGTGCAGCGCGGTGATGTGGGGAATCATGGGCTTGGGAACAGTGGGGGCCGAGCATCGTTCGCACGGGCCTTGCGCGTCCGTGCGCTAGCGCACACAGCGATTGCGAGAAGCACTGAACAAGAGCCACACAAGCACCACACAAGCGCCACACAAGCACTTACAAAGCAAGTAGCGAAGATGCGCGTTGTTTGCGCTGGCGCATACCGAACCTCGTCATGCGGCATAGCCTTGCACGGCCATTCCACCCGTTTGGAGGTCTGTCCGATGCTGTCCACAGAAAAACAGGTCGCCGCGACTGCGCAGGCGCTTGAGTTGATTTCCAAGAGATGTCATGTGCCGCACAGCGAAGTGAAGCGTCTGTACGAGCACGAGCTTGCAGACCTCGGTGCGAATGCCCGCATCACTCACTTCCTGCCGATTTTTGCCATGCGCAAGGTCGAGGACAGCTTGCGTGAGCGACTACTGGCAACCAGCTTGGCCGCGTGAAGCTTGCGGCTTCGCAGGGACGCGGCATGGCAAACCGCAATTCAGCCGCCGGCGTGGCGGGAACACTCAATCGGTGGTCACTTGGCGCCGAAGCGGTCAAACCTCGACAGCACCACGACCACCAGCACGGCCGCCACCGGCCCGGCAAACGGGTGCAGCAGCGACGCCAGGATGGGCGCAACCAGGATCAGGTGCCGCAGACCCCAGCTGTACAGCAGCCCGGCGCGACGCACATAGGCCGCACCGGCGCTGGCCCAACGCTTGCGGGCATCGGTGTCGACCGGCATGCCGCTGATGAAACCCGCATGGTTGTAATACCGCACGGCCATGGCCGAACACACCAGCGAGGCAAACAGCAAGGTGAGCAACAGCAACTCCAGCAGCAACCGCGGCGTGAAGCTGGGCAATGCGGCCGCTTCACCGAAGCTGACGTGCAGCGAGGGCGCGGCCAAAGTCACCGTGCCCATCAGCCCCAACACCGCCGTCGAGGCCGTCATGGTGGCCGACATCAGCGAGTTGCGCAGCGTCTGCACCGCCAGGATTTCAGAGCCCTTGGTCTGCGACACCGCGTTGAACCAGTCTTCGCGCAGTGCCGCATGCGCGCTGCGCGCCATGCGCTGCGGCCGCAGCCGCAGCGCCACCGCCACAACCGCCTCGTAGCCAAACAGCAGCACGATGGTGGCCAGCGTGGCCAGCCAGACGAGGTTGTCGTTCATGGGGTGTGTGGACCGGGTGCAAGCATGCAACAACCCATCCGGCAGCAAGCCATCAAGCAGCAGCCATCAGGCAGCTTGCAGGGCCGCCGCCTGCTTGCGCCGTTCAATCAGCTCGAACAAGCCCATGCCAAGCAACATGGCCACCACAAAGACCAGCGCCTTGATCTCGCCCATGCCCAAGGCCACCAGCCCTGGCCCCGGACAGAAGCCGGCCACGCCCCAGCCGATGCCGAACAGCACGCTGCCGATCATGAGGCGGCGATCGATGTCACTCGACGCCGGCAGCTTCATGGCGGCGCCAAGGAAGGACACCGTGCGCTTTTTCGCCACTGCGAAGGCGACTGCGGCCACTGCGATGGCGCCTGCCATCACGAAGGCCAGCGACGGATCCCAAGCGCCGGCCAAATCCAGGAAACCCAGCACTTTGGCCGGGTTGGCCATGCCAGAGACGATGAGGCCGATGCCGAAAACCAGACCCGTCAAGAGGGAGGTGAAAACCGTTTTCTTCGAAGTCATGAAGCGCTCCTTAAATACCGAACAGGTGACGGGCGACGAGAACAGTCGCAAAACCTGCCCCCATGAACGCAGCAGTGGCCACCAGCGAGCGTGGCGACAAACGCGCCAGGCCGCACACACCGTGACCGCTGGTGCAGCCTGACCCGTAACGCGTGCCCACACCCACCAGCAGCCCGGCGGCAATGAGCGCGCCGAAAGATGCGTCGATGCGCGGGATGGGCAGTGCGGCGAACAGGACGTACACCAGCGGCGCGCCGATCAGTCCGACGACGAAGGCAACGCGCCAGGCGGTGTCGCCTTTGAGCGGTTTGGACGGACCACCCAACAGACTGCCCAACAACCCCCCAAGCACGCCGCTGATGCCCGCGATGCGGCCGTTCAGCAGCACGAACATCGCCGCAGCGATGCCGATCAACACCCCGCCCGCCAAGGCAGACCAGGGGGTGAATTCAGTCCATGCAATCGTCATCATTTTTCCTTCGGGCAGTAAAGGCGGTAAAGAACCGCAAGGATCTCGAGCAGCTTGGCATCGGCCACGCTGTAGTAGATGTTTTTGCCGTCGCGCCGCGTATTGACCACGCCTTCACTGCGCAGCACACCGAGTTGCTGCGACAGCGTCGGCTGGCGAATGCCGAGCTGCGTCTCGAGATCGGACACGCACATCTCGCCTTGCGAAAGCTGACACAGCAGCAACATGCGTTCAACGTTGGCGAGCAGCTTCATGGCACCGACTGCTTGGTCGGCCGCACTGCGAAGCAACTCGGGGTCGAGGGTGGTGGGGGTGGTGAGCAAGCTCTTCATGAGGCGATTTCAAACTCCATCAACTTGGCATCATTATATTTATCAATATACTATTCGTCAATAGATCGAAACAAGTATAGCCACACATCAAGCGGAGCACCTCCATGAACAACCGAACGACCCCACGAATCACCACGCAAGCCTTCTTCGACGCCCACACATGGACCGTGACCTACCTGGTGTGGGACCCGATCACCTTGCGCGCGGCAGTCATCGACCCGGTGCTCGACTACGACTTCAAGTCGGGCCACACCGGCACCACTTCAGCCGACCTGGTGCTCGCCTGCGTGACGGACAACGCGCTGCATGTGGACTGGATCCTGGAGACGCATGCCCACGCCGATCACTTGTCGGGCGCGCGTTATCTGCAACAACGCCTGGGCGGCCAAATTGCCATCGGCGAGAACATCCGCGCCGTGCAGGCGACTTTCAAGAAGCTCTACAACCTGGAGCGCAGCTTCTTGCCGGACGGCAGCCAGTTCGACCACCTGTTCAAAGACGGCGAGGCCTTCATGATCGGCAGCGTCGAGGCCACCGCCTTGCTGGTTCCCGGTCACACCCCCGCCGACATGGCCTACCTGATCGACGGCGCGGTGTTTGTGGGCGACACCCTGTTCATGCCCGATGTGGGCAGCGCCCGCGCCGACTTCCCCGGCGGCGACGCGCATCAGTTGTACGCGTCGATGCACCGGCTGCTCGCGCTACCGCCGGAAACCACGATGTACGTTTGCCACGACTACCCTCCGACCTCGCGACCAGCCCGCTGGCAGACGACAGTGGCCGAGCAGAAGGCGCACAACATCCACGTGCGCGACGGCATCACTGAAGACGAGTTTGTGGCCATGCGCCATGCGCGTGATGCCACGCTGGAGGTGCCCACACTGATCCTGCCGGCCATTCAGGTCAACGTGCGCGCCGGACAGTTGCCGCCCGCGGACGACAACGGCGTGTCCTACCTGCGCATTCCGCTGAACGCATTGCCGGTGCATCAAAGCTGAAGCTGGTCCACATCCAAGTCCAAGGTCAAGCAACCGTCAAACACCCTTCAAGCGCCTTTCAAGCGCCGCTTGGCCAGACGCAGCAGCAGGCGCTGCATGGGGTTGCGGTTGCCGCCGGGCCGCCAGGTGCGGTGCAGTTGATTGCGGTAAGCATCGAAGTGCAGGCCGCGCGGTGCCGCAATCACGCGGCCCCGCTTCAGCACCAGTTTAAGCACCTGCGCGGCGGCCACGCCGCTGCACAACTGCACGGCGATGGCGGTGGACGGTCCGCGGCGCCGGGCCAAGTCGACGCGACTGCGGTCCACCAAGTACGACATCTGCAGCATGCTGGGCGACAAACCCACCAAAAAGCGCAGTGCCTGCTCGTCTTCGGATTGACCCTCAAACTGAAAGTACTCGTCGAAGCTCATGCCGTTCGGCAAAAAATTGAGCAGCGCCGCGCCCATGCCCAAGGGCGCCACGGTGACACCCGGGATGCCCAATTCGCGACAGCGCGCAAACACCAAACGACGCATCGGCAGGGCAAAAAAATCAAGCCCGTCCAGGTACACATCGCCGTCTTTCAGAAAGGCGTCCAGGTTGCCGGCGTCCAGACCCTGGTCGAACACCCGGATGTCGATGTCGGGGTTGATGTCGCGCGCCATGGCCACCATCACATCGGTCTTTTTTTGATCGAGCGTGGACATGGTCGCGCCGACCTGGCGGTTGAAATTGGCCATGGCGTAAGTGTCGAAATCGGCCACTGAAAACGCCCCCACCCCCAAGCGCGCCAGGGTCAGCAGATGCACCCCGCCGACGCCGCCCAAACCCGCAATGCACACGCGCGTCTGCTTCAAGCGCAACTGCTCTCTTTCCAGCAGCCAGCCTAGGTTGCGCGAGAAAGCCTCGTCGTATGAAAACTCAGTCATCGGCGTGCGCATGATCGAAAGAGCGCGGCAAATAAGCCGCATCGGGCTGGGTGCGAAGCAAACGACCCACGATGCTGGCCTCTTCTGCCACCGAAAAAAAATAGGGATAAAGCGAGCGGGTGGTTTCTGCCAGCTCAGGGCGCCCGCCGTACCGGTCGATCTGCGCATGCGCATGCGCGAAGTCCAAACGCATCAACACCGACGGCGCATTCACACGCGGGTTCAGGCGCGTCGGCCCGACCACTTCAAAACCCAGCATGCGTTCGTAATAAAGCCGGTGCCTTGGATTCACTTCAATCAACAAATCGTCAAACTCCATCATCCGGTGGCCGTAGATATAGGCCACATGGAACAGCGACGCCAGCACGCGTTTGGAGCGCACCACGCTGTCGATGGCCAGCTTGGTGAACTCGCACAAATTGCGGCCGGCGTCGCGCATGGCCGTGGTTTCGGAAATGAAAGGGTCGTCAGCGTTCAGCCCGGCCGGTGAATCAAAGCCAATCGTGATGGTGCCGATGGTCGCTTCGGCGTCGCTGGCCATCAGCGTGATGCGGGTGGGCAACTGCTGCGCCGACAACGGCGTGGTCAAGTAGCCACGCGATGCGTACATGCGGTTGATCAAGATGCTGGCCGAGCTGCGCTGACCCATCGAGTCGGCGCTGCGAATCTTGAACAAGCGGCGGCTCACCTCATCAATCTGCGCACCTTCCAGCGCTGATGCGTCTTGAATAAGCGAGCGCAGTGGATGCAGAGGCTCGAAGGGCACCCCAATGATCGTGTCGCCAGGCAAGGTCCGTCCAGTTGGTTGATGCGGGCGGTGGCGATGGGTTGCGCCGCGGGTCGAAGCGAAGTTAGTCTGGGCGACATGCTCCGTCTGTGCGGTAGCGCACAGTGCAGCGGATTTCAGCGCAAGGCCGCTTTGCAGAACTCCGCCACTTCTTTCATCACTTGCAAAGAAGCGGCCTGCGCAGCCTGAACGCCGCCTCGGGGGTCGTCGCTGGGCGCGGGCAAGGTGGCGTCGAACTCGCGAACGGCGAGCACCCGCCGGGTGCCGGTCTGGATCAAGGTGGCCCGCAGCGTGAGCCTTACCGTGCTGGGTTGAACGCTGAAGTTTTGCTGCAGACGGATCAAATCGGTGTCGATTGAGAAATCAGTGATGGCCGACGTTGGCGCCTGAACCACTGCCCCCAAGTTGACTGCAGCGACTGCCGCCGCTGCGCCGGCGCGCGGCAACAGCTCGTCGCTCAGCACCTCCACCAGCAACGCGCCCAGCATGCGCGCCGGCGTGTCGGCCCATTCACTGCGCGCGAAATATTCCAGCTGCTGCGGACTGCGGGTGTAGACCATGTGCGTGCTGTCAAAGCCCGAGGAGGCTCGCATGGGGTTGACCAGCAGCGAAGGGCCATCCGATCGGGCGGCCTGCTCTCGCAGCACCTTGACGGCGCTGCTGCTGAGTGTGAAAAAAGACGGCGTGGGTGGCGGGCTGGGCAAGAGCGAGCCGCAGGCGGACATCAGACAGGCAGATGCCAACACCAGGCTGGCGCGAAAAAATAATTTCATGGTGCCGGTGCCCGTTTAGAAGCGTCAATGGAGACGTCAATGGATGCATCAAAAGCCGGGCGTGCCGCCGCGGCTTCGCCCGGCCCGTCGGGCACCGTGCCACGACCGCGCAACAAGCTGGCCGGGTTGCGCTCGGTCTGCTCGGTGAGGCGGCGCAGGGACGCCGACAGCACACTCAAATCGTTCAGCAAAATCTGGATCGCCGGCACGGTTTGCGAAGTCAGTCGCTGCACATCAGCGCCCACCGCTTCCACCGTTTTGCCGGCCTGCGTGCCAGCGGCGGCGGTGTCATTGCCCATTTTTTCGACGGCTGCCGCGCTGCGAGAAATGCGCTCGACCATCGGGTCGATTTGTGCGGCGAGATTTGCCGACAGGCGCGCGCTGTTTTCCAGAGTGCGCCCCGCATTGGTGATGGCGGCGTCCATCGTGGCCTGGCGCGCGGCCACGGTGCGCGTCACCGCGGCAATGTCGGACAGCGCGCTGCTGACGGCGGCGCGGTTTTCGTCACTGAGCAATTTGTTGACGTTGTCGGAAGTGCTGTCCAGCTTGGCCGCCACATTCGACAGCACGTTTTCCAAACGCGTCGACAGCGACGCCTTGGTGCGAATGATGGGCATCTCATCAGGGCTGGAGGCCGTCAGCAAGGGGCCGTTCGGCGAGCCTCCGGCCAGCTCCACATAGGCAATGCCGGTCAGGCCCTGCGTTTTCAACACCGCCACGGTCTCAACTTGTATGGGCGTGCCGCGCTCGATCGCAAACACCAAATGCACACGCTGCGGGTTGACTTTGTCCAGCGTGATGCTGCGCACTTTGCCGACCTCCACGCCGTTGTATTTCACCGGCGCGTTCAGGTTCAGGCCCGACACCGATTCGTCCTCGACCGCTTGATAAAAGTCGACCTTTTTCTGCCACGCACCGCCTGAGGCGATCCACAGCACGCCGGCAATCAAGGCGCCGCCGAGCAGCAGCACAAAGGCCCCCACCACGGTGAAGCTCACTTTGGTTTCGATGATGCGTTCTCCGTTGCTTTTTCGGTTGATTTTTCGGCTGATTCTGGCGGTGGTTCTTGGGGTGATTCTTGAGCTGCGGGTTGACGTTCCAGCGCAGCGCGCCCGCGCGGCCCATCGAAAAACTGCCGCACGGCGGGCTGCTTCATTTGCGCGAGTTCAGCCATCGAGCCCATTCCTTGCACCACGCCGTCTGCCAGCACCGCCACGCGGTTGGCCACGGCCCACAACAGGTCCAGGTCGTGGGTGATCATCACCACCGTCAGGCCAAACAGGTCGCGCAGCTTGAGCACCAACTCGTCCACCCCGGCGGCACTCACCGGGTCGAGGCCCGCAGTGGGCTCGTCCAAAAAAAGCAGTTCGGGGTCCAGCGCCAGCGCGCGTGCCAACGAGGCGCGCTTCATCATGCCGCCGCTCAACTCCGACGGGTACTGCGCACCGACCTCGGGTGCCAGGCCCGTCATGGCCAATTTGGCAGCGGCAATCTCATCGATCAAGTCATCAGACAGCGTGGTGTGTTCGCGCAGCGGCAGACCGATGTTTTCTTGAACGGTCAACGCGCCAAACAAGCCGCCGTGCTGAAACATCACGCCCCAGCGGCGACGCAGTGCCTGGCCCGCTTTGCTTTGTTCGGACGCCACCGTTTTCAAGTCCACGCCCAACACCTTGACCGTGCCCTTGTTGGGTTGGTGCAGCAAGATCAATTCGCGCAGCAAGGTTGATTTGCCCGACCCGCTGCCGCCGATCAACGCAAAAATCTCGGCGCGGCGGACTTCGAAGTTGATGTCGCTGTGGACCACGTGCGAGCCGAAACGGGTGGCCACATGGCTGACCGAGATGACGACTTCGGCTGCGCTTTCAGGCAAGGCGCTCAAAGGAGGCACCTCATAAATCCAGTGCGCTGAAGATCACCGAAAAGATCGCGTCGGCCACGATCACCAGGAAGATGGACTGCACCACGCTGCGGGTGGTTTGGCGGCCCACGCTGTCGGCACCGCCCTTGGTGCGAAAGCCCTGGAAGCACCCCACCGTGACGATGATGATGCCGAACACCGGCGCCTTGGCAAGGCCGACCAGGTAGGTGCTCATGCCGATGGCTTTGACCATGCGGTCTGTGAACTCGGGGAAGCTCACGCCCAACTGCGCACGCGCCAACACCATGCCGCCGAGCACGCCCAACACGTCGGCAAACACCGTGAGCAAAGGCATGGCAATCAGCATGGCCAGCAACTTGGGCAACACCAACACCTCTTGCGGCGACAGGCCCAGCGTGCGCATGGCATCGATTTCTTCGGTGACGGCCATGGTGCCAATTTGCGCCGCATAGGCAGAGCCGGAACGCCCGGCGATGATGATGGCGGTAATGAGTGGCGCGAACTCACGCAGCATCGAGACGCCGATCAAGTCGGCCACGAAAATGTTGGCGCCGTACTGACGCAGTTGGTCGGCACTTTGGTAGGCCACCACCACACCCAACAAAAATGCCAGCAAGCCGACGATGGGCAAGGCATTGACTCCGGCATTGCGCACATTGAAGGCCACGGGTCGCCAGCGCAGGCGCGACGGGTGGGCCACGCAGCGTGACAACGCCACAGCGGTTTCGCCGACAAAAGCCAGCATCGCCAAAGCCTGCTCGCTGACGCTGGTTGTCCAGCCGACCAAGGCGCGGCCCAGTTTTTCCAAATACGACGGCGCGGTGACGGCTGGCGCGGCGAGCACCGCTGAACCGGATCCTGCCGTGGTGGCGTTGGCGGACTTGGCAAGCGTTGCGGTAGCCGCTGGGGCGCCAGCAGGGGCCGCATCGGACGCGGCGCTCAGAGCCGCAAACAGCCGCGCCAATTCGGGGCGCGAACCTTGCAGCGCGGGTGAACTTCCCGATGCGACCACGCGCTCTAACAGCCGGCGCAGCAGCCAGGCTCCAACCGTGTCGAGCGCTTGCAGCTTGGTGGCATCGACCTCAGCCACTTCACGTTCGGGGGCAGGCTTGTCTGACAATTTTTCGATGCGAGCTTCCAAATCGCCTGCGTCCAGCGCCGTCCAGCGCCCCGACAGATGCAGCGTGCGCAATGTGTCGGGCCTGGAGGTCTGCAAACTGTTGTTGACGGAAGCCGTGATCTCAAAATTCGCCGCAGCACCAGACTTGGTGCCCGACGTGTCACCAGACGTGTCGCCAGATGTTTCACTCGACGATTCACCGGGCACGTCGCCAACCCCCTCGCCAGTCACCGCCACGGCAGCGCTGGCGGTCGTTTGGGACGACATGGACAAAAGCCTGGCTCAGACGGCTGCGGCCATTGCAAATCCGACACCACTTCGGGGTTCGCGGTTGACCAGCACGCCGTAACCCGGCCGTGCGCGTGCGGCCAAACCGGCACGATCGAGCACGGAGATGTGGCCTCGGCTGTACGCGATGAGCCCATCTTCCTGCAAGCGTAGCGCAGCGCTGGTCACACCTTCGCGTCGCACACCCAACAGCGACGCCACCAGTTCGTGCGTCATGGGCAAGGTGTCGGAACTCGACCTGTCCAGGCCCTGCATCAAGCGGCGGCACAGCAACTGGTCGATCGACTGGAACCTGTGGCAGGCGGCGGTGTGCGCCACCTGTGCCATCAATGCCTGCACGCAGTGCAGCATCATCGACGACACCGCGGCGCAAGTAGCAATTTCTTGCTTCACCACATGCGCCGGTATGCGAAACGCACTGCCTGCGGTCTGCACCACCACTTGGCTGGCCGTGGAATTGCCGCCCATGAACAACGAGATGCCTGTCAGGCCTTCGCGCCCTACTATCGCCACCTCGCAGCTGTGGCCGTCGTGGGTGTTGTAGACCAAAGACACGACCGCGCTGGTCGGAAAGTACGCGTGCTGTGGGTCGCAGCCTGAATCACACAGCACCTGACCGCGCTTCAACTTCACATGCTCCAGCTGGGTCGACCAGCGCGCCCAGTCTTCATTCGGCAAGGACGCCAACAGGTGGTTTTGCCGCGCGTCGCACGCGATGTCGGCGGCGGCTTTAACTCTGAACTTGCTTGGATTGGTCATAGGCCATCTTGGTGGCCATGGACGCGCGCAGCCATCGGTGGCAACCGGCAAGTGACGTAAGCGATCTCCTACTGCGCTGCTAGGGCCGCCCGCACATTACAGCTCACCGCTTGCAGCGTCATCGGTGCGGCAGCGAACAGACGGCGAACCCTCCTGACCAATACGGTGGCTCCATGCTCAAAAAAACCCAAAGCTTGTTCTCCATCGAACACGGCGAGGCGGCGTACGCCTTCGATTTCGCGCTGTACTTGTTTGCGGTGCTGGCGCTGGGCGCCGGCCTGATCTGGCTGGCGCCGTTTTCAGAGTGGCCGCACTGGGCCGGCTTTGCGCTTTTGGGTTGGGGCGTGTGGACGCTGCTTGAGTACGCGGTTCACCGCTTTGTGCTGCACGGCCTGCCGCCATTCAACCGTTGGCATTTCGAGCATCACCACCGACCCGCAGCGTTGATCTGCGCACCCACCGTGCTCAGCGTCGGCCTGATCGCGGGCTTTTTCTTTTTGCCCCTGGCCTGGGGATGGGGCCTGACGGTGGCGATTTCCCTCACGCTGGGCTTGACCCTGGGCTACTTGGCTTACGCAGTGTTGCACCACGCCACTCACCACTGGCGCGCGAGAAGCCCATGGCTGAAGCGGCGCAAGCTGTGGCACGCGCAACATCACAGCGTTGAACGTAGCGTGGGTGGCGTGGGCAGACAAGGCAGCGCAGGAGGCGACCACGCAAACAGGCCCAAAGGTAAGTCCGCGTACTACGGTGTAAGCAGCGGTTTCTGGGACCACGTTTTCGGCACGGCACACGTCGCTCGAGTGGACACACAACCTGAAAAAAAAGGCAGCGCCGACCCAGACTTTTGATGGATGCACAGCGTGTCGTCTGACAGACGCGGCGCGCACAAATGCCTAAGCTCACCTGCGTGGGTCGGAGGCGCAACAGG
>JBBRGA010000099.1:0-12662 GCA_038241115.1 Burkholderiales bacterium
CAGGAAGCTGCGCCAGTCGAGGTTGGTGGAACCCACAGTGGCCCATACGCCGTCGATGAGCGCAGTTTTGGAATGCAGGATCACGTTCAGGCGCTCGTGAATCTTCACGCCGGCGCTCAGCAAGCGGTCGTAGTACCCACGCCCCGCATAAAAAATCAGCCACGAGTCGGTTTGGCTCGGCAAGATCAAATCAACCGCCACGCCGCGCTGCGCCGCGCCTTCCAGCAGCTCGAGCAGTTGCGGATCGGGAGCAAAGTAGGCGTTGGTGATGCGAACGCTGTCCTGCGCGTTGGCAATGGCTGACAGCAACTCGGTGTAGACCAACCGCGCCGGGTCGTCGGGCGCGCTGCCTACCGCGCGAACCACTTGCGGACCCTCACGCCGCAGCTCGGGGAAGTAATTTCTTTCTGTCATGGCTGGACCCCGTTGGGCCTGCCATGTGGCGATGAAAAGCTTCTGGAATTCGGCCACCACCGGACCGCTGATGCGAAGGTCGGTGTCGCGCCACGCAGGGCCGTCGGACTTGGCCGAACGCGAGCGCAACTTGAACGAGCTGCCCGAATAGACGCTGCTAATGTTGATTCCGCCGAGGAAGGCCACGCGGCCGTCGACGATCAACAACTTGCGGTGATCACGCTCATTCAGCTCCCAGCCTTTGCGCGCCGACAGCGGGTTCACGGGGTTGAATTCCAGCACCGCAATGCCGCTGTCGATAAGGGCGGTAAAAAACGCAGCAGGCGTCGACAAGGTGCCCACGCTGTCGTGGATCAGGTTGACCTGCACGCCAGATTTTTGTTTGGCGATCAGCGCCGCGGCAAATCGCTGGCCGACCTCATCGTCTTCGAGGATGTAGGTCTCCATGTTGATGTGATCGCGCGCCGACTCGATGGCCGCCAGCATGGCCTGATAGGTCGCCGGGCCGTCTTGCAGCAAGCTCACGGCGTTGCCCGCGGTCAAGGGGCTTCCCTCAAGACTGCTCTCGCGCTGAAGATGAAACTGAACCGCTTGCGCGGTGGCTTCGTCGCTGCTCAAGCGTGCCACCACGGTTTTGACCTGAGACGCCGACAAAGCCGAGCGCGTGCCCTGGAGCTTCACCACGCTGCCGTCGGTGGCTGCGTCATGCACCTCCACATCAGGAAGGCTCGCGCACCCTGAAGAAACGAGTGCCGCAAAAGTCGCTACAACAATGGTCGAACGGAACTTCAAAAAACGCGACACGGATGACTTTCAAGAAACTGCGGTTTGAAACGACAAGCAAGACGCCCAGACGGCATAAGCACGTCTGGGCGGGTACTAAAAACTGCCCCTTCGAATTCTAAGGATTCAAAGGGCAGCAGATTTCTTTCAAGCCGCTTGGCGCGTCGTCATATCCGACCCATCAGCAGCAGCACGATCAAAACCAGCACCACCAAGCCCAACGCGCCGCTCGGGCCGTAGCCCCAACCGGAACTGTGTGGCCACGCGGGTATTGCGCCAATCAGCATCAAAACAAGAACGATCAAAACAATGGTCATCAGGCTCATGGAGGGCTCCTAAAAAAGGTTTGGGTGACGATCAGCCAATGCTGCTGCGTTCAGTTGGTGGGCGCAGAGGCCGGCGCGCCGGGCATGCCCGTCGCACCAGTGCTGCCTGTGCTGCCCGTGGCTCCCGTGTTGCCAGTGGTGCCCGTGTTGCCGGTGTTTCCTTGGGCGCCCGCTGGGCCGGCTGGGCCGGGTGTCACGACCACCGGCGTTGGAGGATTCGATGGAGAAGACTTGTCGCAAGCCGACACAGCCAAAGACACGACCAGAGCGGAAGCTAGTACGAAGTAATTCATGGTGTTTCCTTTAAGTAAGCACGCCGGTGCAAACAAAGGCACTGTGGCTGCGGGTGGACGCGAAACCGCCCAAGGACGAATTCACATTGCGGACACTCATGGTGAGGCGAAGTTCCTTCCAGAGCCATCGGCCAGCGCGACCTTCACTTGTGGGCTCACTCCTACAGCGCCGCGCCGCGCGGAAAAAGCGCCACCAGAAGCAGCCTCTCTTTGTACGGTAGCGAACAGATCGCCAGCGCATTTGGCGTGACGATCCAGTTCGAATCGATTCGATTCGATTCGCCGCATGCGGCGGCTGTGGAACGCAGCTGTGGGGCGGTGCACAGAAGACTGGATTCAACGAATGGAGTTCAAGGACTATTACGCGGTGCTGGGCGTGGCAAGCGGCGCCAGCCATGAAGACATCAAGCGCGCGTACCGCAAACTGGCGCGCAAATTCCACCCCGACGTCACCAAGGATCCGAACGGCGAGGCGCGCTTCAAAGAGCTGGCCGAAGCCTACGAAGCGCTGAACGACGCACCCAAACGCAAGGCCTATGACGCTGCGGTAGCGCGTCACAAAAACGGCCAACCATTTGAAGCCTACGGACCGTCTGAGGGTCGCGGCGGGGGCGGCTCTGGTGCGGAATTTGGTGCTGGACCCGGCAGCGCTTGGCAAGGTTTTTCACGCCAGGGCGAAGGCATGGGCAATGGCTCAGACATGGACCACAGCGACTTTTTTGAAGCTCTGTTTGGCCAGGCCGCCCGAGCGTCCGCGGGCGGCGGCTCGCCGGGGTTTGCCGCAGGTTCAGGCCGCGCCTCACCGCGTCGCGCCAAAGACGGGCCCGGCGAAGACCAACACGCCAGCATTCGCATCGACGTGGAAGACGCGTACCGCGGTGGTCACAGGCAACTGAGCTTGAGCTTCCCGCATGCTCACGGCCAGCAACCACCCGCGCGACAACTCGACGTGAACATCCCAAAAGGCATCCGTGCAGGCCAGCACTTGCGCTTGGCCGGACAGGGAAGCCCTGGCTGGGGCAACGGCCCGGCAGGCGACCTGTATTTGGAAATTGAATTTGCGCCTCACCCTCGCTTTCGGGTGGACGGCCGCGACGTTCATGTCGATCTGCCCATCACACCCTGGGAAGCCGCGTTGGGGGCGACAGTGCCGGTGACCACGCCTGACGGCGAGTTGCAGTTGAGCGTGCCGGCGCATTCGGTAGCGGGGCGCAAATTGCGCTTGAAAGCCAAAGGCATCCCCAGCCATTCGGCGTCCCAGGCGGCGGGCGATTTCTACGCCACGTTGAAGATCATCCTGCCGCCGTCTGACACGGTTCCTCAACAAGACGCCTACCGCCAGATGGCCACCGCGTTTGCCGATTTCGACCCTAGAGCAGTACTGGAGACATGATGTTTGTGAACAACGGAATCGCCACCTGGGTGCACGCTGAAGTGATGGACAACGAAGTGCGTTTCACCCTCACCCAGCTCAGCCGCGCCTGCGGCGCCGAAGACTCAGAAATCATGGCACTGGTTCAAGAAGGCGTGCTGGTGGCCAGCGACCACAGCAACTTGTATTTCGACAACAGCGCGTTGACGCGCGCGCGCACCGCCTTGCGCTTGCTGCACGACCTTGAGCTGGACGCACACGCAACAGCCTTGGTGCTCGACCTGCTTGATGAAATCGATCAGTTGCGCGAACAGTTGGCGCACGCACAAGCTCGGCTCGGGACCGAGCGGGCTTAGGTCTGCGAGAACAGTCTTCCAACGGTTACGAGTGCGCTGCGGCCGGCCGAACCTTGCAAGCGCGTTGGGTTCGCTACCGCACAGACGGTGAGGGCTGGTCCTTGCAGGATTCAACCCAACGCGCCCGAGGTGGGCAGCGCAGTCACCACCGGAGATCTTTATGAAACACACCAGACCCGCATCCATGATTGTTTTGGCCAGCGCCCTGCTGATCGTCGCGGCTTGCAGCACCAACACGGAATCGATGGGAACCATGGGGTCGACAGGGTCGATGGGTTCCATGCGCTCCATGGCGTCGACATCCACCGCGTTGACGGCCCGGCTGTCTGGTTCCAGCGAAGTACCCGCTGTGGTGACCGATGCGACGGGCAAGATCGACGCGAAATTCGAAGCGTCCAGCAATTTGTTGACGTGGACGATCACCTATTCCGGGCTGAGTGGCCCGGCAACCGGAGCCCATTTCCATGGACCGGCAATGGTTGGGCAAAACGCGGCGGTGGTCGTGCCGATCAGCGCGCCCTTGACCAGCCCCATTACCGGGAGCGCGGTGTTAACGCCCAGCCAAGCCTCGGAATTGACTGCTGGCAAGTGGTACGTCAACCTGCATACCGCGGCCCATCCTGGCGGTGAGGCACGTGGACAGGTGAACTTGGCCCCATGACCAACGCCATGATCAAGACCGCTCGCATCACGGGCGCGGTTGAGTATCGTGAAGGCGACGGTGCCAACATCCTGATTCGCCCCGGCCCGATACGGGTAGAAGAGACAGCGATGGATGCGACGATCAGCTGGAGCGACGCCGATTCGCGCGGGTCGGCCGCGATACCCATCGCCGACTACCGCCGTTACGTGGCCAGCAAGGCGATCCGGATCGACAGCGTGCCGTGAGACCAAATGGCCGAGCGGCATGGCTTGGACAATCCGCAAGCGTTACCGCTTGCGGAAGTCAGCGGTCCACAAGCCTCACGGCTTGCGGGTGCGGCTCTTTTTCTCCAGCCAGCCTTCGCTGTCTTCGTCCCAATAGTGGGTTCGCAAAAACTGATCGGTTTCGGCCTTGACCTGCTCGCGCGTCATGCCGCTCATGTCGCGCGGCGCAGCACCCAGCGGCAACCAGCCACCGGCGGTCGAGTCCCACTTGTGGTTGCGCAAAAACACATCACGCGCGGATTTCACCTCGGCACGCGATTTCACGCTGGCAGGTGGCTCAACGCCTGATTTCAACATCCAGACTTCGCCGTATTCGTCCCAGCGGTGCGTTTTCAAAAACTCATCGCGTTCCATTTTTATTTGCATGCGCGTCACCGGCGTGGCGGCGGTTTGCGCGAGCGCGGGCAGGCTGAACGCAGCGCTGCACATGGCCAGGGTAAAAACAGCCAGCCGCGGTAAGTGTGAGGTGGGTTTCATGTTGGTGGCTCCGACAGGGTAAAGACCCAAATGGGTCGGGATGTGACGCTGAAATGTTGCTGTGCGACGCCGAATTCATCTGTGCGCTAGCGCACAAAGCTCCCTCGGCTGGAAGCCTTCGGCAGCTTGTCCCGGCCTCAGGCGCAGCAGTGAAAAGCCAGTTTTCCCAAGCGATGTAGGAGGCGTCTGACACGCGGTCGGCAAAACCCGCACCGCCATCTCGCGACAACTGGAGTGGCCAGCCTTGAGCAGCCTGCTTAGCATCTCGCTGATGTCTATACCGTCCGCGCCGAACGCCGAATTCACCCCGTTGTGGGGCGCACAAACCGCGAGCAGCTTGCACTTTTTCGCGATCGGCGAACAGCGCATGCCGTTGCCGTTGATTCACGCGCTGGCATGGATGAAGTGGGCTGCGGCGCTGGTCAACATGAACCTTGGCCACATCAGCGACTTGAAAGCACAGGCCATTGCCAACGCCGCCGTTCGGGTGGCCGCTGGTGAGTTTGATGCGCAGTTTCCGCTGTCGGTGTGGCAGACAGGCTCTGGTACTCAGAGCCACATGAACATGAACGAGGTGCTGGCTTCGCTGGCGAACCAGGCACTGGGCGACAAAGGCGAATTGCACACGCCAACACAAGCCGTGCACCCCAACGACGACGTCAACCTGGGGCAAAGCTCGAACGACGTTTTCCCCAGTGCCATGCACTTGGCGGTGCTGCTGCAAACGCGCGCGAAATTGCTGCCGGCCCTGCGAGAACTGAGGGCCGCACTGTCGGTCAAGAGCGTCGCATTTGCCGGAGTGGTCAAGCTGGGTCGCACCCATTTTCAAGACGCCACACCGCTGACTTTGGGCCAGGAATTTGGTGGCTACGAAGCGCAGTTGGCGCTGTGCGACGGCGCCTTGCTGCATGCACGAATCGCAGTGCAGGCCTTGGCCATTGGCGGCACCGCGGTGGGCACGGGCCTGAACACCGACCCGGCTTTTGGCGCGCGCGTGGCGGCCAAGTTGGCAAACCACGTGAACCTTCCGCTGGTGCAAGCCGACAACTTGTTTTCGGCCATGGCGGGACACGAAGCCTTGGTGGCGTTTCACGCTGCTTTGAAGATGCTGGCCGTCGCACTGATCAAAATTGGCAACGACTTGCGCATGATGGCCAGCGGCCCGCGCGGCGGCTTGGGTGAACTGAATCTGCCGCAAAACGAACCCGGCAGCTCCATCATGCCGGGCAAGGTGAACCCGACGCAAATTGAAGCGATGTGCATGGTGTGCGCCCAAGTCATCGGCCACGACGCCGCCATCACCTTCGCCGCCAGCCAAGGCCAGTTCGAGCTGAATGTTTACAAGCCACTGATCGCTTTGAACGTGCTCGACAGCCTGCGCTTGTTGAGCGACGCCATGCAAAGCTTCAACCACCACTGCGTCAGCGGCCTGACGGCCAACACGGCGCGCATCGACGCGCTGTTGCAAGGCAGCCTGATGTTGGTGACGGCCCTGACGCCTCACATTGGCTACGACCGGGCCGCCGCCGTGGCCCACCACGCCAACCAGCACGGCAGCACGCTGCGTGAGGCCGCTTTGGCCTTGCATGCGGTAACGCCCGAGCAGTTTGATTTGTGGGTCGACGCGCGCTTGATGCTGGGCTGAGGCTGCGTTGATTTGATGCAACTTCCACCCACTCCACACACTCCTGCCGCGCCCGACACCACACCCGCGACCACACCCGCGACCACACCCAGGACGGCACCCAAGACGGCCCCCACGTCCAAGGAAATCTGGAGCCTGATGAAGCTGGCAGCGCAGGCCTGGGTCGACGACTACGCGCCCAGCATGGGCGCAGCGCTGGCCTACTACACCGTGTTTTCTCTGGCACCGTTGCTGTTGATCGTGATCTCGGTGGCAGGCCTTGTTTTTGGACCGGACGCTGCCCGCGGCGAGATCTTTGGCGAGCTGCGCGGCCTGATGGGAGACGAGCCGGCCAAGGCCATCGAAGCCTTGCTCATCAGCGTCAGCAAGCCAGCGCAAAGCGTGGTGGGCACCATCGTCGGATCGGTGGTGTTGTTGATCGGGGCGACCTCGGTGTTCGGCGAATTGCAAGACGCGCTGGACAGAATCTGGCGTGCCCCCGAACGCATTCGCAGTGGCGGCCTGTTCGGCCTGCTGCGCTCACGTTTGCTGTCGTTCGGGTTGATCTTGGGACTCGCGTTTTTGTTGATGGTCTCGCTGGTGCTGGGTGCCTTGATGGCGGCGCTGGGCGGCTGGTGGGAGCCGCTGCTCAGCGGCTGGCTGGGCGTGCGCGCAGATGGCCACACAGGCGCGTGGAGCCTGCTCGCGCAGAGCATTGATGTGCTGGCCAGCTTCGCCCTGACCACCCTGATCTTTGCGCTGATCTACAAGCTCATGCCCCGGGTTGCGGTGGCTTGGAGTGACGTGGCGCTGGGAGCCGTGGTGACGGCGCTGCTGTTTACTTTGGGCAAGACGCTGATCGGCGTCTACATCGGCAGAACCGGCGTGGCATCGAGCTTTGGGGCCGCCGGCTCGTTGGTAATTGTTTTGGTATGGGTCTATTACTCGTCGCAGATTTTTTTGATGGGCGCGGAGTTCACTTGGGTGTATGCGCAAACGTTTGGCTCGATGCGCGACAAACACAAACCCAACACAAAGCTTCAAGCGTGACTGCACGCCGAACTGTCAACGCCCAGAAAGCACGAATCAGCGACCCCGATTTCCACTCTATCGACCTCTCCCCTCAGCACCCAGAGCACCATGACTTCACCCGCACCACCTTTGCCACGTAGGTGAACCCGCCATTCAAACAACGGTATTGGCTGACGCAGTCGCCGCGCCCTTGCCCACGCTCATTTGCAAAGCGTTGACTACCCTTTCTGATTAGTCTTCCATGCTGCAAATTCGATCAAGGTCCTCGACATGAACCCGACGCTCCACGCAACAAAAACCAGGGTACCGACGACGATGTTTCAAGTCGTACATGCCGACGCGGTGGTTGATTTGGGATATGACGACGACTTGGGCTTTTGGATGGCGCAGCTCGATTGCAGTTCAGAAAAACTTTTGGCAGCGGTTGAATCGGTCGGGCCGCGAGTAGAGCACGTCACTGAGTACCTGCGAGCGGGTTGGTGAGCGCGGCCGCGGTGGTTGAGAGAACAGAACAAGAAGTACGCCAGGAGACAAACGACAACAGTGGTGAAGTGACAGGCGAAATGGCGCGCACCGCAAGCAGTGTCCCGATTGGTAACGACGCCAACGAAATAGAAAACCGCATCGCCGATTCGCCGACCGAAACGTCGTTGACCGAGTCCACGCTGGTTACTACTCTGCCCCCAAACGAGCGAGAGACTGTAGACATTCGAAGTGCGGCGCTCGCAGTGATTGCGGTGCTAGCTTCGGTATTTGCACTGCGCTGGGCGAGCGCCGTTTTCATTCCGTTGATGGTCGGGCTCACAGTGAGCTACGCGCTGAACCCCGCTGTCGACGCTTTGCAGCGCCTGCACTTGCCGCGGGCACTCGGCGCGGCGTTGGTCATGGCCCTGGTGTTTGGCGGCTCGGCCTGGACGCTCTACCGCATCAGCGGCCAAGCCAGCGCGCTGATTGAAAGCCTGCCAGACGCGGCCAAAAAAGTCAGGTCAGTGTTGACCGCCAGCAAAGGCGACTCCCAAAGTGCCATTGACAAGGTGCAGCGCGCAGCCCAGCAAATCGAGGAAGCAGCCAAAGCCTCTGCCAGTTCCGGCAGCGCCAATTCGGGTCCCATTGCGCAGGCTCCCAAAGGGGTCACGCGGGTGCAGATTGAGCGTCCGCAGTTCAACATCCAGGACTACTTCTGGACCGGCACCGTGGGCTTGGTGACCTCCATCGGACAAGCGGTTTCAGTGCTGTTCATCGCTTACTTTTTACTCGTGTCGGGCGACACTTTCCGCAGAAAGATGGTGAAGATCACCGGCCCTAGTTTTGCCAAGAAAAAGCTCACGCTTCAGGCCATGAACGAGATCACCGCGCAAATTCAGCGTTATCTTTTGGTTCAGGTCCTGATGAGCTTGATCGTTGGCGTGAGCACCTGGGCCGCCTTTTGGGCATTGGGCGTCGAGCACCCCGAGGTCTGGGGTGTGGCTTCGTTCTTGGCCAATTTCATTCCGTACGTGGGTTCATTGGCCATCACCGGCGCATCGGTTTTGGTGGGCTTTATCCAGTTCGGCAGCCTCGAGATGGCGCTTTGGGTGGGCGGCACATCGATGGCCCTGCATGCGCTGAGCGGATACCTGATCGCGCCATGGTTGACCAGCCGCACCAGTCGCTTGAATGCGGTGTCGGTGTTCGTCGGGGTGCTGGCGTTTGGATGGCTCTGGGGCGCTTGGGGACTGTTGCTGGGCGTGCCGATATTGATGATGGTCAAAGCCATTTGCGACCGCGTCGAAGACTTCCAGCCAGTGGGTGAGTTGCTGGGCCGCTGAGCTAAATCGAGCTTGGGCAGACGCAAAGTAGGAAGTCGCTGACGCCAATTTGCGCGCTTCAGCTACTGCCACCGCTGCCCGGGTTTACTAAGCTTTAAGCACGCTGATCAGAGTCCTTCTGCGGCTAACTCAACACTCGTGAACTCAATCCACATCAAGAGGCCATATGAACAAAGATCAAGTCAAAGGAACCGTCAGGGAAGCCACCGGAAAAGTCCAGGGCAAGTTGGGCGACCTGGCCGGCAGCAACGAACAAAGGGCCAAGGGCCTGGTGAAAGAAGCGGCTGGGAAAGCGCAGAAAAAAGTTGGCGACGTCAAAGAAGCTGTCTCTGACGCACGCAGAAAGATGTGACGCGAACCTGTCTCAGCGCGCTCAAATGGGGAGCTTGAGCGCTCTTGGACGGTAAGTCTCGAACACACTGAAAGGCGGCTGCGGTCGCCTTTTCACGTTTGACTCAAGCCCACCCGATTTCCCCACCCGATTCACCCACCAGATTCACCCACTTGAAACCACGAGACCCGCACCGTGAACATTGAAATCGGCTTTGATATTTCGCTTTCCGTGTCGGCCCCGAACGCGTTGGTGTTCATGCTGAACGTCAACGCCGAGCGCCAGCAAGACGTGCTGTTCGGCGACCAGATCAGCATCGAGCCCGGACTGAACCTGACATCGTATTTCGACGCCTTCGGCAACCACTGCGGCCGCGTGCCGGTACCGCTGGGAGTGAGCCAGGTGCGCCTGCGCAACACCGGCGTGGTTCGCGACAGCGGAATGCCAGACGAGGTGGACTGGTCGGCGGCGCAACACGAACCGCAAGACCTGCCCGCCCACACCTTGCAGTTTTTACTGCCCAGCCGCTACTGCGAGGTCGACAGCGCGCTGCTTAATTTCGCTTGGGCGCAGTTTGGCAACACGCCGCTGGGCTGGGGCCGCGTGCAGGCCATTTGCGATTTTGTGCACCAGCATTTGCGCTTTGACTACGCTGCCGCGCGTGCCAACCGCAGCGCACTGGAAGGCTTCAACGAACGGGTTGGCGTGTGCCGCGACTTCGCGCATTTGGCGGTCACCTTGTGCCGCTGCATGAACATCCCCGCGCGCTACCCCACCGGCTATCTGGGCGACATCGGCGTGCCAGAGAACCGCTCGCCGATGGATTTCAGCGCCTGGTTTGAGGTTTTCCTGGGTGGCCGCTGGTACACCTTCGATGCCCGCCACAACACGCCTCGAATTGGCCGCATCGTCATCGGGCGAGGCCGCGACGCCGGCGACGTGCCCATCACCATGACCTTCGGCCAGCACACCTTGAATCACTTCGAGGTGGTGACGAAAGAACTTTTTCTCCACACCGAAATATCAGCCCAAGCCAATTTCGTCGCTGCGGGGTTTTAAGCGCAGGCGCTTCACAGCAGTCGGCGGGCTTCAGGTTTTTGGAAGCTCTTTGGCGATCTCGTTCGCAATGCCTTTGGCCAGCGCGCCGGCAGCTTCTGCACTGAGCTCGAAAGGCAACACGGCACCGTTTTCAAAAAGCAACTGCACGCGCAAGTTACCGTCGATTTCTGAGGCCACGGCGCCCGCGCCAAGTGGCTCCAGCGCAGCTGCCGGATGGCCCGCAACCTGATCGGATTGGCCCAACAACGCAATGGCCACAGCGGGCGCCAGTTCGGTGGCAATCGCCACAGCCGTCTGCGAACGCTGCGCGTCGTCGACGGTCTCTGAGTTCGTGGTTTGGCCAGATGTCTGGCGCGGAGCTGGGTCGGGTTTTTTCGCCTCTGCGACTGAAGTGTTGGCAGCTGTTGTCATATTTCAGGTCGAAAAATGCGGGCCCCCAATATATCCGCTGCCCATCGGTTGTCAACGTTCAGCGCAATGTCTTGCGGCTTTTACGTTCGGCTTCGTAACGCGTCATCAAGGGCGTGACCGACACACCGTGGACCACCACCGACACGGCAATGACCGTCAGACTGATCGCAGTCAGCGTGCTGGCCATCTCAGTAGGCAAGCCGTGGTTGACCGCGTAAGCCAAGTAGTAGATCGAGCCGATGCCGCGTATGCCAAACCAGCCAATCAGACGGCGTTGGCCGTTGGATATTCGCGAATCCCAAAGTGCAACGGCAACCGTTGCTGGCCGGATCACCACAAACAACAAAGCGACGAACCCGACCACCGCCCACGACACGCGCTGCCACTCCACACTGAACAGCGCCACCCCCAACACCACCACCGCCACGGCTTCACCCAAGCGCTCGAGCTGCTCATTGAAACTGAGCACGGCGTGGGCCATGTATGCAGACGAGTGCGTGGGGTGGGTTGCCAGCTTTTCTTCCAGCGCCGCACTGTTCTCGGACAAAGCGGGCAGCTTGGGCACCGGTGCAGCAGGTGCTGCAGCGGTGGCCATGCGCTCGATTCGTCGCAGTGCCGCACCGGCCGTGAACACAGCCAGGAAGCCATACGCACTGGCCTGCAGCGCCAGGCCATAAGACAGCGCAATCAAGCCCAACGCCAAAAAATTATCGAGGCCTAACGCTTCGTGGTGGGTTTTTCGCAAGTAAAGCACCAAGCTCCCCGCGGCGCTGCCAAGCGCGCCGCCGATGAGCACGGCAGCGGCTGAGGCCCACAGCACATCAAGGTTGAACCAGCGCCAGAAAAAAAGCATGGACCCCGGGTTGGCGCCGTGCAGATCGTGCAGACCCAGCAGGCCCAGGCCCAACATCACCATAGGAAACGCTGTGCCGTCGTTGAGTCCGCCCTCGCCCGTCAAAGCGAAGCGCAAGCGGTCGCGATCCTCGGGGTTGGACAGTTGCACGTCTGACGCCAGCACCGGGTCGGTGGGGGCCAGGATTCCGCCCAGTAAAACAGCAGCGCCGAGTGACAGACCCAGCCACCACACGCCCACCGTCGCAATCGCCGCCACCGTGAGCAACATCCCCACGACGGCCAGGCGTATGGGTGCCAGCCAGCGCCGATCGCCAAAGCCCGCCGAAAGCTTCAAGCCCGAGGTGAACAGTGAAATCAGCACCACCACCTCCGCCAGCGTTTCGAGCCACTTGGAAGGCAGTGCGGCATTCACCGAGGCCCAACCCAGCCACCAAGGGCCGATGGCCACGCCGACCATCAGATAAAGCATGGCGCCGCTGAACGGCTGCCGCGCCAACAGCGTTCCTCCCAGACTCATCAACAGCAGCAGACTGCCTGCCAAGGTGAACCACACGGCGATGTCCATGGATGATGCGGGCCTGGGTTGGCGTGGGC
>JBBRGA010000100.1:0-12660 GCA_038241115.1 Burkholderiales bacterium
TGGTGGCCTGGGGCGGAATCGAACCACCGACACGCGGATTTTCAATCCGCTGCTCTACCGACTGAGCTACCAGGCCTGGGTCTGCAAGTATAGCAACCCCTATGGCCTCAAGCGCTGTTGCGTTTGTTGCGCGTGAGGTCCACGCCCAGCTGTTTGAGCTTGCGGTAAAGGTGGGTGCGTTCCAGTCCGGTTTTTTCGGCGACACGGGTCATGCTGCCGTTTTCTTGAGACAAATGAAATTCGAAGTAGCTCTTCTCGAAGGCGTCGCGAGCTTCTCGCAGGGGGCGGTCGAGTTGGAAGCTTTGCTCGGCCTGCGGGCCCAGCACCATAGGTGCGACGGGGACCATGCTGGCGGCCGACAACGGCATCGCATCGGCCTGGACGTAGCCGGTGCCGGTGCCGGTGTCGACGCTGCGCTGACTGAGGGCTCCGGCGGCGGCGGCGCGAGCTTGCGGCTTGACCAAAGCTTGTTCGACCGCACGCAAAAGTTTTTGCAGCGTGATGGGTTTTTCGAGAAAAGCCATTGCCCCAAATTTGATGGCTTCGACCGCTGTATCGATAGTTCCGTGGCCGCTCATCATGATGACGGGCATGTTGAGTTGCCCGGTGGCGCTCCACTCTTTGAGCAAGGTAATGCCGTCGACGTCGGGCATCCAAATGTCGAGCAACACCAAGTCGGGACGGCGGCGTTCGCGGGCAGCGCGCGCTTGCGCGGCGTTTTCGGCCAACTCGATGCTGTGGCCTTCGTCAGACAGAATTTCCGACAGCAAGGCACGTATGCCCAGTTCGTCGTCAACAACAAGAATGGTGGCCATGAACTTTCTTTAAGCGCGCGCTTAGGTCGACGGTGGTACAGCGGGGGGGCTGCCCTTTGCTACAGGCAGCGGCGCGAATTTGGAAAATGATAACGAAACCTGCGCCCCGGCCGCGTGCGTTTCGGGTGGAGGAGCGTGCGCGTGCGCGTGTGCATGTGCGTCTGCAGATGCGACTACTGGAACAAGCGCAGACGGACTCGCGCTCGGATTGTCCGCCTCAATCACTGAAGAAGCGTCTTTGCCCGGACCCAAGTTGGCGATGCGAATTCGAGCGCCGTGTTCGTCGGCAATTTTCTTGACCACCGCCAAACCCAGGCCTGTGCCCTTGGACTTGGTGGTGACGTAGGGCTCAAAAGCGCGTTTCAAAACTTTGTCTGAAAAACCGGGGCCGTTGTCGATGACGTGAAGCCGCACGGCGCGCAGTTCACCGGCGTCGCTGCGTGCCACCTCGGTGCGAACTTTGACGTGGCCGTCAGGCCGGTCCGTTACCGCGTCGAGCGCGTTTTGCACGAGGTTGTGGATCACCTGGCGCAGCTGACTGAGATCGCCGACGATGAACGGCATGTCGGCCGCCAACTCGGCCTTCAATTGGCCAGCCTCTTGAGCAGTGGCGTACAGGGCCAGCACATCGGTCACCAATTCGTTGAGGTTGAGCGGTGTGAGGTGGGCCGCAGGCAAGCGGGCGTAGTCGCGGAACTCGTTGACCAAGGTTTTCATGGCCTGCACTTGGTTGACGATCGTGCCCACCGAGCGCAACAGCATGGCTTGATCGGTGCCAGTGAGTTTGGATTCCAACTTGTGCTGCAAACGCTCAGCCGACAGTTGGATGGGCGTGAGCGGGTTTTTGATTTCGTGCGCCAAGCGGCGCGCCACCTCGCTCCAAGCCTCGCTGCGCTGGGCTGACACCACTTCGGTGATGTCGTCAAACACCATCAGGCGCGCGCCTTGCGGCATGGCGGCACCGCGGACTAGCAGCGTCATGGAGTCGCGGTCGCGGCCGTCGACAGTGTGCGTTTGAAGCTCGAAAGAATCTTGCCAATGGTCACGCTCGCCGGCTTCGGGGCTGCTGGCGTGGAGCTCGAAGCGCTGCCAAACGGCGGGCCCGAAGGTGCCCAGCCCGGGCACATCGGCCAGTCGCCTGCCCCGGTAAGCCGACAGCGGCAAACGGATGATGCGGGTGGCGCCAGGATTGACGGTGTCAATCCTGCCTTCGCGGTCGAACACGATGACGCCGGCGGTGAGGTTGTCCAGGATGGTTTGCAGGTTGGCGCGTGCGCCTTCGACTTGAGTGACGCTGCGCTGAACCAGCGCGCGGGCCTCGGACAGCTGCTCGGTCATGTCGGCGAATGAGCGGGTGAGACCGCCCAATTCATCGCGTGAAGCAAACACCGATTTGGCGCTGAGGTCGCCCTGCGACACCTGCCGCACGCCTTCGGCCAGCACCAACAAGGGGCGCGCCAATTGGTTGGCCAATGCGGCCGCCAAAAGCAGGGCGCCGAACACCGCCAAGATCAAGGTGAGTGTCAAGGTACCGATGTACATCTTGCGCAATCCCAGCCGCGCGAGGTAGCGCTCTTGGTATTCGCGATAAGCCGCTTGCACAGCCAGGGCATTGGCTGCCAACGATGCGGGCAAGATTTGGGTCACCATCAAAAAACGTTCTTGTGGCGCGAGTTCGATGCTGCTGTTGGGCACGACCGCCAAGGCGCGTATGCGGGCGCTCGGAGCGGCCAAGCCGTTGTCATCGTCCAAGCCCTCAAGCTGACTGAAAACACGCGCGCTGCGAGCACTGCGCAGCATCGAGGCGCTGGCGCGCTCGGGCACGATGGACAGGGCCGAACCGCTCGACGCCATGGTCACCTGGCCGCTGCTGTTGACGATGGCCACGTCTTGCGCCGACAACTGCTCGCGCAAGCGCTCCAACGCCAGCGGCTGCGGTTGCAATTGAACCTCGCCTTTGCCGCCACTGAGCGAGTCCCCCAGCCGCTCGGCCGCCAAGCGGGTCTTGGTGGCCAAGTCATTCACCTGCGCGTCGAGCGTGCCGCGCCCCAAGCTCAAACCGGCGTCCAGCGCACCTTCAACTTTCACGTCGAACCAACTCTCGATGCTGCGCGACACAAACTGGTAACTGACCGTGTAAATCAACACCCCGGGCAACACGCCCACCAGCGCAAAAATTGCGGCCAGCTTGAGCAGCAGGCGGCTGCCGAATTTGCCGCGCCGCAGCCGCAGCAGCAACCGCGACAAGGCGATGAAGATGACCAGCGCCAGTACCGCGGCCACGGCCACGTTGACCCAGAACAACCAGCCGTAGTGGCGTTCGTAGAAGGAGCGGTTGTTGGTGGCAATGGCCAACATGAAGGCCAAAACCAAGGCCGCGCCAGTGATGGCCACGCTGGAAATGATCCAAGTCCAGCGGCTGGCCTTGGTCATTTTGGTGAGTTGGGGTGACTCCTTCAACGCGGCTCGGTCGGTTCGCAAAAGCTTCTTCGTTTGCTCGGTTGGAGACTCAATTAAAACGCTGAAATTTGGTGATCAGCAAGGTCCAGTCGGGCTGCCCGCTGAGGCCGATTTGCAGTGGCCGCGGCAACAAGTTGGTGTCCAGACGGTAAGCAAATTCAACATAGTGACGCGCGCCGTCTTCAAACTGCGCGGGCTCGGCAATCTTCCACGCGGTGGCACGGCGCGCCGAGTAGAGCGCATCTTCCAAGCTGTCAAAGCTTTGATTCAAGCCGCCCAAGGTCAGGCGGTATTTGCGGGTAAGCGGCTGGTAGGCCAAACGCCAGGTGCGGGTGGCCTTGCCCACACGCCGGTCAAACCAATACCAACGATCGCGCAAAACTTCGGCTTCAGCCACAAAGTAAATCGGCACGCCTTTGAGCAGCGCGTCTTCCACGCCACGCGGCAACTCAAAGCGCACCGCAAAGTTCAGCATCACGCCCTCATCGGTGCGCTGCACCTCAAAAGTGGTCAGCTCGGGAACGTCCGCCCGCGCCGATGTTGTCCAGGCGCTGAACGCAACCGCCGCAGTGGTGAGCCAAAGCACAACCAGCACGCTGCCCAGCTTGTGCAACTTGCTGATCAGAGCGTCAATGAGTGTGGCGTCAGGTGGCAACGGGTGCGGCGGTGAGTTGGAAGGGCGGTGTAACGGCAAAAAAAGACGGCGATAAACAAGATGCAACAAACGCCAATTAAGTTCAGCCTTTTGAGCGGTCAGCTTTTTTGCAGCAGCGCATAGAAAAAACCATCGCGCGACGGCTCCAAAACATTGCCGCTTGCGTCGCTTTCATTGTCAGGCACTGGAAGCAAATGGCCCGGTGAAGCTGGGCTGATGGCCAGGCTGGCGTCGGCTTGACGTTGCAAAAAAGCGTCGATCTGGTCTTGCCCCTCGGCTCTGAACACCGAGCATGAGCAGTAAAGCAAGCGCCCACCAACTTTGAGCAGCGGCCACAGGCTGTCCAACAAACGCGCCTGAATGGCGGCCAGTGCGGCGATGTCTTCGGGTCGCCGCAGCCAACGCACATCGGGATGGCGGCGCACGATGCCCGAGGCGCTGCACGGCGCGTCGAGCAAGATGGCGTCAAAGGGCACGGCGTTCCACCAAGCGCGCGGGTCGCCTGCGTCGCCGGCTGTCACTTTGGCGCCGAGCTTCAGGCGCGCCAAGCTTTCATTGACCCGAAGCAAGCGACTGGCGTCGCTGTCGAGCGCTGTGACGTTCAGCTCTGCCAGCTCTAGCAGGTGCGCCGTTTTGCCGCCAGGCGCGGCGCAGGCGTCGAGCACGTTGGCACCACGGCGCAGACCTGCGCCGATGAGCAGGGGCGCGGCCATTTGAGCGGCAGCGTCTTGCACCGACACGTCGCCGTCGGCAAAGCCTGGCAGCTCGCTCACGGGGCAAGGCGCGGACAGCATCACGCCGTGAGGGCCAACCACCTGCGCCGCCATACCCACAGCCAGCAGGCGTTGTAGATAGCCTTCAGCGCTGCCGTGACGCGCATTCACGCGCAGCGTCATCGGCCCGCGTTGGTTGTTGGCGCGCAAGATGTCTTGCCACTGGTTGGGCCAGTCGCGGCGCAGTCGCTTGATCCACCACGCTGGGTGGTTGAAGGCCGCAGCCGGGTCTTGTTCCGCCGCGCCGACCAGGCTTTGGCGTTCACGCAAGAAGCGCCGCAGCACCGCGTTTACAAACGATGCGCTGGGTGCGTTGCGCTGGCGAGCGGCGGTCACGGCTTGATCGACGAGTGTGTGGTCGGCGTACGGCGCGTCAGCGCTGGGCCACAGCAGCGCCAGGGCCGACAACAGCAGCGCGTCCACGGGCGCGGCTGGGGGCTTGGGCGCCAGCAATGCGCGCACGGCAAGTGCGCCACCCAGGCCGCGCAGCACGCGAAAACTCAACGCCTGTGTACCGGGACGCGCCTCCAGAGGACAGCGCGCCAAGGCGTCGCCCAGCGACTGACCGCTGCGCACAGCCTGCACCGCATCGGCAGTGTGGCTGAGCAAACGGGCCAGCGGCAGAGATGCGGTCGGCGCCTGAATCAGCGCCTGAGTCACTGACCGAGGCGACGTCTGAAATGACGGATGAGAAGGCGAGGAAGGTGGGTTCACGTGTCGAGTCTACGGTCTGGGTTTTTGCTTCGGCGCGGCTCGTTAGGGTGCTGTAATCTCTCGAACCGAATACACGAACAGGCAAAGCATGTCCGGCGACGTCGCAAACAAAATATTCAAAACCGAAGCCGAACTGGCGCAGTTGAAGGCCAGTGATCGCATTCGATACCGCTTGACGAGCGCTGGTTGCCGCTATCACGCCAACGACAACATCGCAGCCTTCATCGAAGACGGCGAAATTGAGGAGCTGAAGGCCGAGGTTCAGGCCAAGATGCAAGGCGTTCTAGAAGCCTTGGTGATCGACACCGTGAGCGATCACAACACCAACGACACCGCCAAGCGCGTGGCGAAAATGTTTTTGACCGAGGTATTTCGGGGCCGCTACGTGCCGATTCCTGCGGTCACGGAATTTCCTAATTTTTCGCGTTTGAATGAGCTGATGATCGTCGGCCCGATCACGGTTCGCAGCGCCTGCTCGCACCACCTGTGCCCGATCATGGGCAAGGTGTGGATAGGTATCCTGCCCAACGAGCATTCCAACCTCATCGGCCTGAGCAAATACGCCCGCATCTGCGAATGGATCATGAGCCGCCCGCAAATTCAGGAAGAAGCGGTGATGATGCTGGCGAATGAACTGCAAGACCGCGTCAAGCCCGACGGCCTGGCCATCGTGATGGAAGCCGACCACTTCTGCATGCACTGGCGCGGCGTGAAAGACAACGACTCGATGATGACCAACAGCGTCATGCGCGGAGCGTTTTTGAAGAACCCCAATTTGCGCCGCGAGTTCTTGTCGCTGCTGAGCAAAAAGACCTGACCCCTTGTCGATATTTTTCTAAGTTAACTGGCGGAGAACTCCCATGCTCGTACGTTTGATGTATGCCAGCCGTGCTGCCTCGTCGGAAGCTGAGGCCGATTTAGCTTCGATTCTTCAGCAGTCCAAAAAGAACAATCCGGGCGTCGGCGTGACCGGCGTGTTGTGCTTTTCAGCGGGCATCTTTTTGCAGGTTCTGGAAGGCGGTCGCAACGCCGTCAGCGCGCTGTACAACAAGATTTCATCCGACCCGCGCCACAAAGACGTGGTGCTGTTGCGCTATGAAGAAATTGACGAGCGCAGCTTTGGCAGCTGGTCCATGGGGCAAGCCAATTTGTCTCGCCTGAACCCGGCGGTGGTCATCAAGTATTCAGAGACTGCCGAGCTCGACCCGTACTCGGTGTCTGGCAAGGTGTCGCTGGCGCTGTTCCACGAATTGGTCGCCAGCGCAGCGGTGCTGGGCAAAGGTTGATTCGTTCAAGGAAAGAAGCCCTGTGGGGCTTCACAACACGCCCGCGGCACGAAAGCCGAACACGCCGGCAATGACCCACGCGGGGAATTGCATGGCAGCGTCGTTGTAGAGCTGAACGGTGTCGTTGAACTGACGCCGCGCAAAGCCCAAGCTGCCGTCGACAGCCGCCAGTTCGTCGGCTTGCAACACGGTGTCCCACTCGGGATGCGGCTTGTTGTAGGCTGCCATTTCGGTGCTCAGGCGGCCCCGCGCACCGATCAACACCTCTTCGGCCAAACGCAGGCTGGCAATGGTCTGCGCCACGCCGGGCGCGGCGCGCGCGTGGTCGACCGCCACCATGACCTGCACACACGCACCGCGCAGTGCGTCGACGGGATGCGCCGTCGAACCCAGACTGCTCGCGGCTGCCTCCAGCCACTGCGCCAGCAAGGCCTCGCGCTGACGGATGTGCGCCTCAACGGCAGCAAAACTTTGTTTGATGTCACCTCTCAAGCGCACCAGGCGGTTGTAGGCACCCACCGCCCAAAACAACAGCACCGCAGCAGCTGTCCAGAACCAAATGGGCACGCTGATCATGGCTCGGTCACGCCACTTCGCGCGTTCACGACAACCATTCCTCATGACCTCGACGGCGCAAATCGCAGGCCGGGCAGCGACCGCATCCGTAGCCCCAGGCGTGGCGATGCGAGCGGTCTCCGACATAGCAGGTGTGGGTGTGCTCGACCACCAGATCAGTCAAGACCTTGCCGCCCAAACTGTCAGTGAAGGCCCAGGTTTGCGCTTTGGTCAGCCACATCAGCGGCGTTTCTATGGTCATCGGCGCGTCCAAGCCCAGGCTGATGGCCACTTGCAGCGCTTTGAGGGTGTTGTCGCGGCAATCTGGGTAGCCCGAAAAATCGGTTTCGCACATGCCGCCTACCAGCACGTTCAAGCTGCGCCGGTACGCCACTGCGGCGGCAAAGTTGAAGAACAACAAGTTGCGCGCTGGCACGAATGTGTTCGGCATGCCGCCAGCCTGCATTTCAATTTCACGCTCGCGAGTCAACGCGGTGTCTGAGATCTGGCCCAGCAGCGACAGGTCGATCAAATGGTCGTCGCCCAGCCGCTGCGCCCAATGCGCGAACTGCACATGCAACTCAGCCCGCACGGCCAGGCGACTTTCCAACTCCACGTCGTGACGCTGGCCGTAGTCAAAGCCTATGGTTTCCACATGCACAAAGCGCTGCAGTGCCCAAGCCAGGCAAGCGGTGGAGTCTTGGCCACCAGAGAACAAAACAAGGGCTCGGCGGGGATCGGTCATCGGTTGAATTTGAAGTTGCACACCGCATCAAAGAGCCAAAACTCACCCGCTCACACGCGCACTTCGCCGTGCCCCATGACCACCCATTTCACCGATGTCAGGCCCTCGATGCCCACCGGCCCGCGGGCGTGAAACTTGTCGGTGCTGATGCCGATTTCGGCGCCCAGGCCGTACTCGAAACCGTCGGCGAACCGGGTGGATGCGTTGACCATCACGCTGGCCGAATCGACCTCGCGCAAGAAACGCATGGCGTGGGTGTGGTCGTTGGTGAGGATGGCGTCGGTGTGGTGCGAGCCATAGCGCGCGATGTGGGCCATGGCGGCGTCCAGACCGGCCACCACTTTCACGCTGATCACAGGCGCCAGATATTCTTCAAACCAGTCCTGTTCGGTGGCGGCCTGAGTCTTCAACTGCGGCACCGACTGCAGCACGGCCAACGCGGCGGCGTCACCCCGCATTTCGACGCCCTTGGCTGCAAACAAAGCGCCAATGCGTGGCAAAAACTGCGGCGCGATGTCGGCATGAACCAGCAGCGATTCGGCCGCATTGCAAGGGCTGTACTTTTGCGTTTTCGCGTTGTCGGTGACGCGCAGGGCCAGCTCCAGATCGGCGCTGGCGTCCACATACACGTGGCAATTGCCGTCGAGGTGTTTGATGACGGGCACTTTGGCCTCGCGACTGATGCGCTCGATCAAGCCCTTGCCGCCGCGCGGAATGATGACGTCGACCGCGTCGGGAGAAGCGATCAAAAAGCCCACTGCGGCGCGGTCTGTGGTTTGCACCAATTGCACGGCGTCTACCGGTAAATGCGCTTGGGCCAAAGCGCTTTGCACCAACTTCCACAGGGCCAGGTTGGAGTGCAGCGCTTCCGAGCCGCCGCGCAAGATGCAGGCGTTGCCGCTTTTAATGGCCAGCGACGCAGCCTCAATCGTCACGTTCGGGCGGCTCTCGTAAATCATGCCGAACACGCCCAAGGGCACGCGCATCTGGCCCACGCGGATGCCGCTGGGGCGTTGGCGCAGATTGGTGATCTCGCCAATCGGGTCAGGCATCGCGGCGATTTGCTCGCAGCCCTGCGCGGCAGTTTCAAGAATTTGCGGCGTCAGTTGGAGGCGGTCCAGCATGGGCCCCGCCAAGCCGTGTTGCAAGGCGCCAGCGATGTCGAGTGCGTTGGCCGCTTGCAAGGCCACAGTCTCGGTGCGCAGCAAGTGCGCCAACGCGGTCAGTGCGGCATTTTTGGCCGCTGTGGAAGCAGCCGCCATGCGCGGGCTGGCGGCGCGGGCGGCCGCGCCCATCAAGGCGATGTGAGTTTGCAGGTCAGTTGCAGTCATGCGGCTATTGTCGCAAACCGTGGTGCGCCAGGCAGGCTGAAAAACACGCCGCTACGGCCTGCACTTTTAGCGTGGCGACCGCGCAGGCGGTTCGGCCAATCTGTCAATCGACTCGCTGGTGCCTCCCGACGCCATCAACGCGCACCAACCCGCCTCAACCCGCCTCAACCCGCGTTACGACTGATGCACTGCGGGTGCGCCGCCCACTTTTTGGTTTGGCACTGCGTTTGCAGGCAACGCTCCAGCGCGAAATTCGTGCGCGGGCTGCAATCGATCGCCGGGCTGGAAACCTTTACCGCAGCGACCTGCTTGGCCGCTCTGACGGGTGCCTTGGCAGGCGAACTTCGCTCGGCTTTCTCAATCATTTTCTCAGTCACTTTTTCTGGCGTTTTCTCTGGCGCTCTGTCGGTCGTTTTCTCCGGCGCTCTGTCGGTCGTTTTCTCGGCTGCTTTCTCGTTCGCCTTCTCGGCCGCGTCAGCAGCCACCCCGTTGCTGCCAACACGTGATTCCGCGGCAACCGCGTCGCGGGCTTGGGTCAGCGGCGCAGTGGTTTGACTCAGAGCGTCGGACGTCGACAACGAGGGCGCAGGCGAGAGCGACGGCGCCGCAGGCAAAGGCGACGGCGCCGCAAGCGGCGGCGAGAGGATTCGCTCCGGCTCGGCGCGGCTGCGACGCGGTGGGGTCGCTGCCACGGGCGCGGGCGCCGACGAGGCCACCGATGAGGAAGTCGAGGCCGGTGCGGTTTGCAAGCTGCTGTCAAAGTCCATGGGCGGGATGCGCTGCCAAGCGCCCATGACCTGGCCCATGGCAGCCAGCACGGCCGCGCCCGACAACACAATCAGACCGACCAGAAGCAGGATTTTCCAGCGCTCAACCGAAGATGGGCGCGACGCCAAAAGGGGCTGTACTTGCACGAACACAGGCGCGGCGGCGAGTCCTACGTCGCGCTGCTGCCGGCGCTGAGCCTGAAGCTGGCGCGGCGCGCTCGGCAAGTCTGCCGCGGCGCCTGCGCCGCCAAATTTCGCCAGGTCGGCCATCAAGCGGGCTGGCAAGGGCGGCTCGGGTGACGGCTTGCGCGCCCCCGGCGTATCACCGGACAACGACCCGCGGCGTGGGGTTGCCGACGCACCGACGGAGGGCTCACCTTCAACGCAAAACCGCATGACCGCGGCCAGCGCACGAAGGTCGTCGGCCATCGCCTCGGTCAGCGCCTCGGTCGGCGCTGCGCCGGGGATGGCCACCGGTTTGGGCTCGGCCGCACTGCTTGAATCTGATGCACTGCTTGAGCCCGATGCGCCGCCCCAACCGAAGCTGGCCAGCAAAGTCTCCACCCAATCGCTACCGACCCGGTGGCTGCGCGATCCCGCGCCGAGAAGAAGGAGCCGGTTGTCGGCCAGCAGCAAGACGTTTTCGGGGCTGACGCTGCCGTGCGCATGACCGGCCTTGTGCAGGGCTTGCAAAGCGCCTGTGAGGTCGGCGCTCCAAGCTCGCACGGCAGCCGCGTCGGAGACGCGGCCCCTTTCACTGCGCACCCGAGCCAGACTCACACCTTGGTATAGCGGCATGACGCGATAAGCCGTGCCGTGGGCTTCGAGCAGCGTATCAATCCGCACGAGCGAAGGGTGATTGCAAGCAGCCAGCACGCGGGCCTCTGAAATGAACGCGTCCAAACCTCGCTGCACCAAGGAGCCCTTCGGCAGATTGTTGCCACCAGGCGCCCTGCTGCCGCTGCCGCTGCCATCCACATCGGCGCTGACCGCAACAGCCACAGCCGCGCCAACATTGCGGGCAGGGGCGAATTCTTTGATCGCAACCGGAATGTCGCGCGTCAGGTCACGGGCCAGATAAACAAAGGTGCTGGCGCCACGCGCGATGACTGCCTCGACCTCGAACGAGTCGATCTTGAAGCCCGCAGGCAAGGCTTCTATTGCGGCGGCGGCAACGGCAGCGGCAAGGTCAACAGTGCGTGATGTCAAGAAAGAAGACGCGAGCCACGCTCGCGCACGGAGTTCAGAAGTGAGTCGGAGTGTAGGCAGGCCGGCAAGCGGATGCACCCACCGAGCGAAGCTCAAGCGAATGCCTTACAGACGGACGCAAATTACGCCGACTTAGGGATGGCATGCACGCGCAATCACCGCCACGCTTGACCACCTTTGACTTGCACACGGCTCATGCGCGACTTTGATGAATCCACTCTGTGGCGAGTGAGCGAATTCGAGCGCATTCGCGTGCGCACCGGAGAAAGTGGCTTCACGCCCTTGGAAGGTGCCAGCGTATTGCCCGAAACACTGCTGGGTGAGCTGCAGCGGCTGCAACAGCTGGGTCAAGGCACAGAAATTCTGGAGGTCATCACCGCATGCGTGCGGCACCGCAATGCTGCGCTGCTGTGTTTGCAGTACGAAGGATTGGTCTGGCCGGTAACGGTTTTTCCTGCGCAAATGCTCTACCACTCGCCGCGCGACTTGGCGCACACCACCGCCACCGGCCTGATGCACAGCAGCCTGCTGCGCATTGAGCCTCCCGGCGTACGCCCACCGGGCCAGCCCTCTGGCGAGGGCGCGGTGGTGCCGGATCACTATCGGCCTTTGCTGCCGCTGCTGTGGTCGCTGGCGCTGGAGGGGCCGAGCGGGCAACTGCTGAACGAGATTTCTGGAACCGTGGCCTACCGCGCCATAAAAAATCCAGCGGAAGACGGCCTCAGCATGAGCGGTGCCATGGGTTCGGCAGCCGCGCGCTTGCGCCGCGAAACCGTGTCCATGCGCACGATTGCAAATTGGCCGGGCATGAACGCCGAGCGCGCCAGTCGCCTGCTGAATGCGCTGTATTTGGTGTCTGCGTTGCTGGCCACCCGAACGCATCCAGCCGCCCGTCCCACACCCGGCGCGGCCAGCGGGCTGCGCGACTTGTTCAAGTCGCTTCGCTGAATGATTCGGCCGGCTGCGCCTGACATGTGGTTCTCACTGGCAAGCGAGTACGACTCACTCACATGACTGCATGCCGTTCAACCGACCCAGGCGAGAACCAACAACCAAAAGGGCGCAGTGACCAAAAACGCCAGCGTGGAAAACACGGTGGCTGCGGTCACTTCAGTTTGAAGGGTGCCGTAACGCTGCGCAAATATCAGTGCGTTGCTGCCCACCGGCAAGGCCGCCACGATGACCACCACCGCCAGCGGCAAGCCGTTCAAACCCAAGCCCCAGTGGCTGACCAACAACACCACTGCGGGCAACATCAGCAGCTTCAGCACGCAGAGTGCCAACGCGCCTTTCACTGAACCGCGCACACCGTTGTAGGCCAGCGAGAGCCCGATGAGGATCAAGCACAGA
>JBBRGA010000101.1:0-12654 GCA_038241115.1 Burkholderiales bacterium
CGGAGTCGAGCAGTGGGATACGTTGTCGGTGTTGATGGTGGTACCGAGAGCATTCGGGCTCGGGTTTTCGATTTGGCCGGGGTCTGTATAGCCTCTGCATCGCACCCTTACGAGACTCATTTCTCGGCCGGTGCGCGGGCCGAACAAAACCCCGAAGACTGGTGGTCGGCCATGGGCTTGGCCATGCGGCAAGCGGTCACGGGTGCCGGCATAGCAGCAGATGCGGTTGAAGCCATTGCGCTCGCCACCACCTGCTGCAGCGTCGTGGCACTGGATGCGCACGGCAATGCGATCCGGCCCGCGATCATTTGGATGGATGTGCGCGCGGAGGCCGAAGCGGCAGCGGTGCTGGCAACGGGTGACGCCGCCTTGATCGTCAACGGCGCCGGACAGGGGCCGGTCTCGGCCGAATGGATGGTCCCGAAGGCGCTTTGGATAGCACGCCACGAGCCCGCGAACTTCGAGCGCGCTGTGACGATCTGCGAATACCAGGATTTCATGAATCTGCGCTTGACAGGTCGTCGCTGCGCCAGCCTCGACAACGCGTCGATCCGCTGGCACTACTCAACACAGCGAGGCGGCTATCCCACGACTCTGCTGGAAAAGTTGAACCTTCAGCCCTTGCTCGAAAAATGGCCAGCCGAAGTGCTGGCGCCGGGTGCGGTCATCGGCCCATTGACCGAAAGCGCCGCCAAGCATCTGGGATTGCGCCGCGGTGTGAAGGTGGTGCAAGGCGGAGCCGATGCATTGATCGGGATGATCGGCATCGGCGTCGCTCAAGCGGGGCAGCTGGCGCTGATCACCGGTTCTTCGCACCTGATGTTCGGGGTCTCGGCGACTCCGGCTTCAGTGCCGGGGCTGTGGGGCACTTATGCAGATGCGGTTTATCCCGGGCGGCATATTCTGGAAGGCGGTCAAACCTCCACGGGCTCCATCATCAACTGGCTGCGTCGGCTGGCTGGGGGCACGCTGGATCTGGCCGCCTTGAATGTGGCTGCCTCCGAACTTTCGCCGGGTTGCGATGGCCTGCTGGTGCTGGATCACTTCCAGGGCAATCGAACGCCTTACGTCGATGCGCTGTCACGCGGTGCCTTCGTCGGTCTGACGTTGGGCCACGGCATGCCGCATGTGTTCCGCGCCACGATCGAAGGGATATGTTTCGGCTCGCGGGCCATCTTCGAGCGCATGGCGCAGGCCGGCTTTTCTGCCAGTGAAATAACCATCGGCGGCGGTGCCACGGCGTCCCAGTTGTGGCTGCAACTGCATGCAGACATCGCCGGCCTCCCGGTCAGCGTGCCCGAATCGAGTGACGCCCCTTCACTCGGTGCAGCGATCTTGGCCGCCACGGGTGCCGGGCATTTCGGCAGCATCGACGAGGGCATCGCCGCCATGGTGCGACCGGGCCGCCGTATCGAGCCGCGGTCGCGCGAACGCGCGCAGTACGACGAGCTTTTCGAACGCTACCAAATGCTCTACCCCGCTCTCAAGCCTTTCAACCAAGTTTCAGCCGCGACACGCTGAAACCCACTCCGACGCTTTCAATGGCACAGACCACACTCCTGCGACCCTCTTCTGTGTCGCCGCCCGACACGCCGCTATTGCTCGATCTCTATCGCACGATGCGCCGCATCCGCAGCTTCGAAGAACACGTCGCCGAGTTGTATGCGCGCGGGCTTTCGGCGGGCTCAATGCTCCACCTGTCGATCGGCGAAGAAGGTGCGGCAGCCGGTGTCTGCGCCGCACTGAAGCCTCAAGACAGCTTCACAACGCACCACCGCGGCCACGGGATCTTTCTGGCGCGTGGAGCGGAGCCAGATCGGATGATGGCCGAGATCGGTGGCAAGGAAACCGGCTACTGCCGCGGAAAGGGCGGTTCCATGCACATCGCCGACATGGCCCTCGGCCATCTAGGCGCCAACGCGATCGTGGGCGGTGGCATCCCGCACGTGGTCGGCGCGGGCCTCAGCTACAAGCAGCTAAAGAAGGATGCGGTCTCGGTCGCCTTCTTCGGCGATGGAGCAATGCAGCAGGGCATCCTGTACGAAAGCATGAACATGGCTGCGCTGTGGGATCTGCCGGTGCTTTTCGTGTGCATCAATAACCAGTACGGGATGGGCACACGCATCGACAAGGCGACCCGATCAACCGCCTTCGACCGCCGCGCCGAAGCCTTCGGCCTGCGCGCCGGCATGGTCGACGGCGAGGACGTCGAAGCGGTCTACGAACTGGCCCAGGATCTCGTGGATGGAGCCCGCAAGGGCAAGCCCGCCTTCATGGCCATCTCGTGCTACCGCTTCTTCGGCCATGGCCGCATGGACAAGAGCCCGTACCGCTCGGCAGACGAGGAAGAGGTCGGGCGCAGGCGCGATCCGGTGGCCCACGCGCGCGCCGCGATCGTCGAGCGTGCGCTCGCCAGCGCAGCCGAACTTGCCGCACTTGATGCCGAAATCGGCCGCGAGATGAGCGCCTCGATCGAGTTCGCCGCCCGCTCGCCGGCTCCGGAACTCGACACCATGTTCCGCGATGTGTACGGCGAAGGTCAGCCCCGGCCCGAGTCGATCAAGACGCGCCTCGATCGCGTGCTCGCCAGGAACTGAGCTGCCCATGAGCAACACCACCATGACCACCTACCGCGATGCTCTTCGATTGGCACTGCGAGACGCGATGCGGGCCGACGACACAGTTGTCGTGTTGGGCGAGGAAGTCGGCGTCTACGGCGGAGCCTATGGCGTCACAAAGGACTTGATCAAGGAATTCGGAGCCAACCGGTTGATCGACACGCCCATCAGTGAGCCCGCGATCATCGGTGCGGCCGTTGGCGCAGCAATGACGGGACTGCGTCCCGTGGCCGAGTTGATGTACGTCGACTTCCTCGGCTTGTCGATGGACCAGGTCGGAAACCAGGCCGCCAAGATCCGCTACATGTTCGGAGGTCAGATCGGCGTGCCGATGGTCCTGCGCACGCAGGGCGGAACCGGCCGATCCGCCGGCGCGCAGCATTCCCAGAGCCTGGAGGCCATGGTCATGCACACGCCCGGATTGCGTCTGGCGATGCCGGCCACGGCCTCGGACGCCTACCACCTGCTGCGCCACAGCCTGACCTTGCCTGATCCTGTGATCTTCATCGAACACAAAGCGCTGTATGCGCTCAAGGAGGACGCTGATCTGGAAACACCTATCGCCCCCTGGGGCAAGGCCGTGGTGCGCCGACCCGGCCATGACGTCACGCTGGTCACTTATTCACGCATGGTGCACGTTGCGATGGACGCTGCGCGTGCGCTCGCTGATCAGGGCATCGAGGTCGAAGTGATCGACTTGCGCACGCTGAACCCGCTGGATATGCAAACCGTCATCGCCTCAGTGAATCGCACCGGGCGAGCGGTCGCAGTGAGTGAGGCGCCGATGACAGCCGGCGTCGCCGCCGAGCTGGCGGCGCGCATCAGCGAGGAATGCTTCGACTTTCTCGAAGACCCCGTGCTGCGTCTGGCAGGCGAAGACATCCCCATTTCCGTCTCGGCAGAGCTGGAAAGCGCGAGCATCCCCACGGTCGCATTGATCGTCGACGCCATTGCCCGAATGGTGGCGCGATGAACGACCCTTTGGTGAACCCGGCACCGCGTTTCAAGCGTCGGGCCACCCCCAGGCAGAACAAAATGTCTTCCAGGCATCGATCCGCGCGCGCGCCGTTTGGGGCCCGAACATGAGCACAACGTTGCTGTTGCCGCGGCTCGGCGAAACGATGGAGCAGGGTCGCGTCGTCGCCTGGCTGAAGAAACCGGGCGAATCCTTCCTGCGCGGCGAAATCATTGTCGAGATCGAGACCGACAAGACCGTGGTCGAGCTGCCGGCGATGGCCGACGGCGTGCTGCGCAGCATCGTGGCCGAGGTAGGTACCGATGTGGACGTTGGTGCCCCGCTGGGCGAGTTCGACCCCGTCGGTGCCGAGCGGGAGGTGCCACCGCACAAGCTTGATGCAACACCGGTATCGGCACCGGTCGCGCCGGCCATCGCGCCGGCGGAGACGAAGGCAACTGCGGCACCCCTTGTGGCCACTCGCGATCAAAGCACCCCACTGCGGGCCACGCCGAACGCAAGACGCCTTGCTCGCCAACACGACATCGATCTGTCCAGCGTGATCGGCACTGGCCGCCGCGCGCGCATTCAGGGCGACGACGTGCACGCAGCGATCGGCGGCGGCACCAACAACGCGTCAGGCGGGGCGCTGTCGATGCTCGACGTGCCCGCTGGTCGCATCGCCTTCCGAGAGTGGGTCGGCGAACTGCATGACGAGGCGCCGTTGGTGTTGCTCCACGGCTTTGCGGGCGACAGCTCGGCATGGGCTGTACTGGCCAATGAGTTACGGCGCACGGGCCGCCGCGTGATCGCGCCCGATCTACCCTCCCACGGTGCCACTGATTTCAACCAGTCAGACCCAGGCTCGATGGCCGCGACCCTGCAGGCTTTCGTCGAGAGCCTGCACTTGCCCGCGATCGAGTTGGTCGGCCACTCGCTTGGCGGCGTCGTAGCGACGCGCCTCGCGGCGACCCTCGGTTCGCGCGTGAAGCGACTGACGCTGCTGGCCCCGGCAGGTCTGGGCAGCGAGATCGACAGCGACTTCATCGAAGGCATGGCGTGCGTTGCGAAGGGGGGAGGCTTGGCGCACTTGTTGAAGCGCATAGCGCTGAATCCACCGCCGCTTTCAGCTCAGCAACTCGATCAGATGGCCAGGGTCATCCACGATCGCGGCGCTTTGAGGGCGCTGGCCGACGCATTCATCAGCGGCGGCCGCCAGCAGGTGGACATCAGCGCCGAGTTGAGTTCGCTGAAGCTCGACGTCCGCATCGTTTGGGGCCTTGACGACCAGATCATTCCTTGGCGGCACGCAACGCAAGCCGGCCCTGGAATCCCCGTGTTCTTCCTTCCCCATGCGGGCCACATGACGCAATGGGATCAACCGCAGAAAGTGGCAGCGTTATTCGCCTGAATGGCAACCAGTGACCGGACCCAACCCACAGGAGATGCCGTGATGCAAGATGAAATCATCTCCGAAGTCGGGCCCGAACCAGCCCGACGGCGCCCGCTTCGCATGGCCACCGCCGTAGGTGTCGCTCAGTTTGCGCAGATGCGGATGGGCTCGGCGTCGGCGGAAGCCTGGGACTTCATGCGCCGGTAGCGTCCGTGAACCCACCATCGCACTCGCCTCGTACGCTCACAGAACTTTCAAGCGCTTTGCTTCTTCAGTCAACCCTGTGCGAAAGCTCGGGTGTGAAATGGCGATCAGTTCTTGCGCGCGCTGTTTGGCTGATTTCCCTCGCAGTTGAGCAACGCCATATTCAGTGACGACATAGCTGATGTCGTTCTTGCTCGTGCTGACGTGGGTGCCCGAGGTGAGCGCTGGAACGATGCGCGAAATGGAATCGTTCTTGGCGGTGGACGGCAAAACGATGAATGCCTTGCCGCCGCGCGAGCGGTTGGCGGCCCGCACGAAGTCGGACTGACCGCCCGTGCCGGAGTGCGGCAGGTGACCCAGACTCTCGGAGCCGCACTGGCCCAGCAGATCGATCTGCATGGTCGCGTTGATGGCCACCAGGTTGTCGTTCAGCCCGGCCAGCGCCGGATCATTCGTGAAGTCCACCGGATGGATTTCCAAGCCAGGATTTCGGTCCATGAAGCGGTAAAGCTTGTTGGAGCCGAGCGCGAAGGTCGCGATCATTTTTCCGGGCAGGTAATTTTTACGCCGATTGGTGACGGCCCCGCTTTCCACCAGCGTCAAGATGCCGTCGCCGATCATCTCGGTGTGAATGCCGAGGTCGTGTTTGTGGGTGAGCTGCATGACCACCGCGTCCGGGATGCCGCCGTAGCCAATTTGCAGTGTCGAGCCGTCGTCGATCAGATCGGCCACGTACTTGCCGATGGCCTCCTGCACGGTGCCGATCTTCGGAAGCCCGACCTCGAGCACCGGCTCGCTGCTTTCGACAAGAGCCGCCACCTGCGAAACGTGCACGTGGCAATTGCCGCAGGCGAAAGGCACGTTGGGGTTGACCTCCAAGACCACAGCCCGCGCTCGCGCGATCGCGGCCATGGTGTAGTCGGCGCCCAGGCTGATCGAAAAGTAGCCGTGCGCGTCCATTGGTGACGCCATGCTGAAGACGACATCGGCGGGGATCAGCCCCCGTTCGATCTGGAGCGGAATTTCGGAGAAGTAGTTAGGAATGAAATCGATCCAACCTTCCTGCCCACCGGCCCGGGTGGCGCTGCCGAAGAAAAAGGCGACAGGGCGAACGTGCTCCACAGTCTGCGGGTCGATGTAGGCAAACTTGCGCATGGCCAGGATCTGCGCCACCTTCACGTCCTGGAAATCGCGCCGCTGCAGGGAGAGCGCCGTCAACAATGTCGGTGGCTCGCCAACTCCGGTCGGCACGACGATGAAATCGCCGTTGCGCACTTGACGAATGGCCTCGTCGGCAGACACGAGTTTTTGTTTATAGAGCTCTTGAATCGACATGCTCTTCTCCTTTGTGACGCAACGCAAAAGGCGGCTGTGTCGAGGGTAACAACGATCGTCAACCCTGCGCAGCGAGTTTGACAACTTCGCGGTGACCCTGAGATGTGGTGCGGTGCGGCGCGGTGCGGTGCGGTTGAGTGCGGTGCTTTGGCAGGCAGCTCCCGTCGAGTTAGAGATCAGCCCCTAGGGAAAACCCCCAAATTGGGGTGTGCCCCCTACGCCTAATCGGCATCCTTCGGGCACTTCTGCTTGCAACGGGTCCCTGCACATCGCGGCCTCGGCAAACAGGTTGACACCCAACCCCACTACCCCACTACCCCACTACCCCACTCGAGGATTCCGTCATGTCTACGAAGAACCTGTCCACCGTTGTCGCCAACGTCATTCACACCTACGGCATCACCGCCACCAACATCATCAACGCTTACCGATTTGGCGGCGAGCGCTTTATCGGCTTCGTTGACACCCGTATTGCTTCGGCCGTGTCCGACGTTCCTTCCGCGCTTGTTCAAAGCGTGCGAAGCACGCTGCGAGACGGCCATGAACGCGTCAGCAGCTTTTCGGTCAAGGGCCTGCATCTGGGCACTGACAGTGCGCAACGCGCTGTTGGCGCAGCGGTCGATCTGGCCGCCAAAGGCGTCAGCGTGATAGCCACCAACGCAGTGCGCGTCGAGCGTGCCGCCAACATCAGCGCGCTGAACACACTGAACCGCGTCGCGATGCCCGCGGCCGAATTGGTGAGCCAAGTCGCAGAGAAGCTGGAACAAGGCAGCAGCAAACTGGTCAGGCGCGCGGCCGGCAAAGCGGTGCCCGCAAAGGCGGTGGCCACGCGCAAGCTCGATGCCAGCACACGCGAAGCTGCCGCGGTTCGCAAGCACGTCACGCGCAGCGCCAAGCAGCAGGTCGGTGAAGTCGCGGCTGCGGTCCAGGAGCAGGTCAATCAGGTCGCTGCGACCCGCAAGCGCATCACCCGCAAGGCCACGACGCAAGTGAATCAGGCCGTCGCTGCGAGCCAGAACATCAAGCGCAGCGCCACTCGGCGTGTCAGCAAGGCCGTGCAAGAGGCAGCCACTGAGACTTCGAATGCAGCGCGCCGTGTGGCCCGCAAGGCCAAGGCGACCACCGAAGCGGCCTGACAGTTTGTGTCTTGATCCCGGCGCACCGTCCCCGGTGTTGTGAGGGACCTCCTCGCGACAACTCGGTCGATGTCGTGCAGTAGAAACCGCGCGCGGCCATGCCGGCGACACCGCCGTGCGCGGGTTTGCGTGCTCAGCGCGCTTGTGCTCTCGACGCGGAGCGGTTGCTTGTGAATGGCGGCTCTTCAGGATTTCACTTCAGACGCTCGGTGCCCCCATTTGGCAGGCTCGCAGTGCGTTCGCAATTTGCCGAGAGATGCCTCTGTCACACTCGGCGAAGCTTGGCGCTGCACAGCGCCTACGCAGCAGCGTCCCCACAGAAAGCAAAACATGAAATGGCGCCGACCCGGTTTGGGTATGAAACCCAAGACTCGCACAGACGCGTCAAATACGCGCTCGACATGAACGTGCTGCGCGCCGATCTGACAGCGTGTCGTGGCTTGCTGTCTTGCGCGCCGGGCTTTGACTCGCAGGCGGAAACCCTGTTGGCGCAATGCGCTCGGAATGAAGCGGGCGTTGAGTTCGCACTGCGGCGCAAGGCGCCATTGCTGCTCGCTGGCCCCAGCGGCCGCGACACTTCAATCGGACGAGTTGGCTAAGCACCGCGCGGCGCTGGCGCCTAACCTGCGCGCTTTGCCCTGGCCTTTCCGGCTCGCGCCACTGGACGCGTCGATCGACGACATCCACGCAGACATGAGCCCGGCATGAAGCTGCAATTCCTCAGCGGTGGTGGCGAGATGGGCGCGGCCCTGCGTGACCACAACTGGTCGGCATCTCCGCTGGGTTCGCCCGATGCGTGGCCCCAGGCCTTGAAAACCATCGTCTGCGTCATGCTGGCCTCACCGCAGGCGATGCTGGTGCTGTGGGGCGAGGCGCAGTGGATGCTCTGCAACGATGGCGGCCGCGAAATCCTGGGCAACCAGCACCTGGCCGTGGGTCAACCGTTCTCACAGTTGCGGGGTGGGGTCATAGACGAACTCGGCCCGATGGCCGCGCGTGCCCGCGCGGGCGAGCCAACCGACGCGGTCGACTTCGCGCTTGACTCGCAGCGCGACGGTCACGCCTTCCGGGCCCATGTGTCGTTCCACTTGGCGGCGATTGCAGATGACAACGGACAGGTGGCTGGCGTGCTCTGCGCCTGCACCGAAACCGCGGTTCCTGCGGCGGCCACGCGCGAGCAAAGTGTCGGGGGGCAGTCGATCTTGGCTTTCGGGCGCGACATCACAGACCTCAAGGCGCATCAACGGGCCCTCGAGCATCGGCACGAACAGCTGCGTCATTTGCTAAAAATGGAAGCCGTCGTGCAACTCACCGGTGCCATTGCGCACGACTTCAACAACACGCTGGCAGGCGTTTACGGGTCCATTCAGTTGATGCAGCGAAGGCTGAACCTGGGCAGGTTCGATGATTTCGAAAAGCTGTTGGAACGTGCCTCAACCAGCACCAAGCAGGCCGCCGCGTTGACGCATCGCCTGCTCGGGTTCGCAGGTCACCAGTCGCTCAACATCCACCGTGTTGACGTCGCCAAGCTGCTCGCGGCGCTGAGCCAGAAGATCCACGTCACGCTCGGAGATCGGATTGCCTGTCGGACAGTGGTGGGCACTGACGTGTGGTCGGCCAACATCGAGGCAGACCAACTTGAGAGCGCGATCTTGAATCTCTTGTTGAACTCGCGCGATGCGCTGCCCGATGGCGGTGCGGTGATCATTTCGGTCGCCAATCTTCGAATCGGCGCATTGCGTGCCGCCGACGAGCCCGAATTGCATCCGGGCGACTACCTTGCGTTGAGCGTCACCGACAACGGCTGTGGCATGTCGTCGGACACGCTGGCCCGGTTGCGCGAATCATTCTTCACCACCCTGCAAATCAGCCCCGGCCCCGGCCTTGGACTCCCGGTGGTGCACAGCATCGTCAGGCTGGCAGGTGGGCACGTTGGTCTTCACAGCGAGCTCGGCACGGGCACCACAGTGCGGCTGTGTCTGCGACGCTCCTTGTCCGAGGCTGAGGTTGCCGCAGCCAAGCGGAGTGAGCCGACGGCGTTGCCAGGTTGAGCTGCGAAGCTTCTGGTGTTTGGTGAAGACCCATCGGAGCAAGAAGACGCGCAAAGATCAAGCGGCACATGAAAAAAAGCCCGCCATCTCAAAGCACAGCAACATCAGTTGCGGGTCGCTTTTTGACCTTCGTTGATCGCCGCACGGATCCGGCGCTCCAACTCTTCGAGATCAAACGGTTTGCTGATCACCGGGGAACCCGCAAGGCCCGGCGGCAACATGGCGCCGGAGCCGTACCCTGTGCTGAAGAGATACGGCACGCCGCGCTCTTTCAACGCAACGGCGACATCCCAAGACATCTCGCCGTTCAGATTCACGTCCAACAGTGCGGCGTCGAGCGTCTCGGTGCGCGCCAGCAAGAGCGCATCCGACACTCGCGTCGCCGGTCCGACGGTTGTCCAGCCGATTTCCTGAAACAGATCTTCAAGCGCCGAAACGACAAGAAAAGAATCCTCCACCACCAAAATACGGTAGGTCTGAGTTTCTCCTTCGGCACTCCGTACTGGCGCAATCAAGGTCGGCTGTATGGCCGGGAAGTCAACCTCCTCGGTGCTGAGAACAGACGAAGATGGGAGATACACATCGCAGGCCAGACCTTGCGCAAGGTAGGCGACAGTGGCACGGCCGCCGGTCTCCATGGCGAGGGCTCGTTCAATGAGTGTTGAGCCAAAGCCGCGCCGCGTTGGCGTTTTTACAAGGGGGCCCCCCGACTCGTTCCACGCCAGATTGACGCCGCCATCCGCAGCGAGCATCCAATGTACCGCCACACGTCCGGCGGGTTGAGACAAGGAGCCATATTTCGCCGCATTCGTGGCCAGTTCGTGTATCGCCAGCGAGAGTGAAAGCGCAGATTTCGGCGTCAGCACCACATGGGGGCCTCGAAGCAAAATTTCATGCTCGGGTTTGCCGTAGGGATTGAGCTCTTCTCGCATCAGTCTTTCGATGGACACACCCTCCCAGCGGCTTTCAGAAAGCAGGCTGTGCGCTTTGGCCATCGACTGGATTCGCCCATCCAGGCCCTCTACAAAACCCGTCAGCGACTCGGCGCTTCGGCTCGTTTGAATCACCAAAGCTTGAATATTGGCCAGCGTGTTTTTGACTCGGTGATCAAGCTCTGCCATCAGCAACTGGTCGCGCTCAGACGCCTTTTTGCGCGCCTCGGCAGCCGCCTCGATTCGTCGAAGAACCACGTGCAGCAGCGACAGGCGCAAATCAAAAGCCGCATCGACGTCGGCCGGTGTCCACGGCGAACCTCGTCCGACAACCGTCTCCTTCCACGCCTCAAATGACTTCCGAGGCGACAGCGCCGCGCCCTCCCGAGTCGATTGAACCAGCTTGGACGGCTGGCCGGCCCAATGCACGCTGGTCACGATTTCCGGACGGAACCAGATGATGTAGTCCGAGCGCTCAGGCGACACAGATATCGCCAGCACGCCTGACGCCACACTCGCGAATTCCTTTGCTGGCGTCCACAAGTCACCGAGCCGGTCGGTCGAGAAGACACCGTCCGGCGTCGGTGGCTGCATGTCCAGCCATGCAACCAACGATTCAATTTGATGTCTCTGAGGCGTGACGCCCAAAAACGTCAGTTGGCCCTTGACGCAGACCGCAACGCCGCCTTTTCGGGAGTTGTCAGAGTCGGCGCTCACCGAATGCATGTAGTCCAGCAGGTTCGGCGATTGCTGCGTGAGCCCCGCCGCGTAGTCGTCCGCACCGGCCAAATTCAACATCAGGTTTTGCAGCACCATGCGGCTTGCCAACCGAAGTTCAAACTGTTCGCCCCGTTCACGGGCCTCAAGTTGGAGCGAGAACATGGAGCCGAACAGTTCGCAGATGGCCCTCAAATGTCGCGGCAGAATTTTTGGCGAGTAGTGATGGCAAACGATCAAGCCCCAGAGCTGGCCTTTTTGGATGATCGAAATCGACATCGACGCATCTACGCCCATGTTGCGCAAATACTCGCGGTGAATGGGTGACACATCTCGCAGGATCGCGTAGCTCATGTCAAGCGGCAAACCGGTCAGCGGGTTCAAGGTGGGCGTCAATGGCGCAGGTTCGTAATTGACCTGCGCGATCATGCGCAGCCAACTTTTGAGATAGAGCGCGCGGGCCTGCTTGGGGATGTCCGCCGCCGGATAGTGAAGGTCAAGGAACGGCTCCAGACGGTCTTCGCAGCTCTCGGCAATGACCCAGCCCGAGTCGTCCTGCATGAACCGATAGACCAGCGCCCTGTCGTAGCCGACCAGGTCGCGCACTCTTTCGGCGGCCAATTGGCAAAGCGACCGCAAGGACAGAGTCGCGTCAAAGCCGCGAATCATCTCTTGCACGCCAGACAGCGGATCCGACGCGAAGCGATCGGCGGTGTCGGCCGCTTCAAATTCCACCACCAATGTCGCGCCGCTTCGGTGCAAGCTCGCGTCCAGCGGGCTGTCGGCGATCACGCGCATCAGCGGATCGAGCAGGTGCCGAGGCGTCAAAAGTTCGAAGCCTTTGTTCAATGCTTTCAGCCGGTCCAGCTGAACCGAATCGAGAAGCAACCCCACCGATTGACCGAGGAGATCTTCTATCGGCCTACCGAGAAGGCCCTGCGTGTTTCCCGCGGCTTGAATAATTTCCAGAGTCTGACTGTCCAACACCAGCATGGCACCGTGCGGCAAGATCAAGCCAGGCACATGAATGGGCTCCCGATCACAACTGGTCAAGAGCGCTTTTAATATTTCCTCACCCGAGTTACTCATCTCGTGCGTCATTCAATAACGTCGCACCGAGTGCAAATTTATGGATTCGAAAGCAGGCCGGGCATTTCGGCGGACTTCGAGGTCTCATGCGGACGACGGCCGCGGTGTTTGCTTTCATGTTCGCCTGTCCTTTGGGAGTTGCGCGGATTGTGCGCGGTACGGGACGCAGCCCTGCACGGCGCAGGTTTTTGGCGTTTTGCGACCCTGAACCATGGCGTCTGAGG
>JBBRGA010000102.1:0-12322 GCA_038241115.1 Burkholderiales bacterium
CCGCCGACACCGATCTGAACGGCCGCATCGGCGTGCCCGTGCTCACGGCCCATGCCGTGGGCGACCCGGTGGCTTTCGTCGAACTGGAAAACGAGTTTTTTTCAACGATGCAGCGCGCCGGAAACACGAAAAACCTGATGCAGGTTTTCACAACCGAAAGCGAGCACAGCTACTGGAGCGACCCGGAATATCCGGCCCTGTTCGCCGCGCTACAGGCGTGGGTAGAAAGCGGGCCGAAGAACGCGACCAAGCCGTCAGCGCAGGCCATCAGCGACGCCTGCAAGCGCTTCGCCGTCACCTATTCAGGCGGCTGCCACTTCGACGTGAGTTACGAAGCTCCGCCGCTGAGCAACCGCGTCGCAGCGCGCGAGCGCGGCACATTGCCCTAAGCCTGCACCGCCTTGCGGCGCGCTTTCCAGGCGCCGATGAGCACCAGCAAACCGGGAATCAGAATCGCGGCCCAAATGATTTTGTCGAGGTTGGCTTTGACCCACGGAATGTTGCCGAACACATAGCCGGCGGTGACGATGCCGCCGACCCACAGCACGGCGCCGCTGACGTTGAAGAAGGTGAATTTGCTGCGCGTCATTTGCGCCACGCCGGCCACGAAGGGCGCAAAGGTGCGCAGAAAAGGCGCAAAGCGCGCGACGATGATGGTCACGCCGCCGTATTTTTCGTAGAAGTCATGCGCCTGGTTGAAGGCGTTTTTATTGAAGAACTTCGAGTTTTCCCACTGGAACACTTTGGGCCCGAAGTAGCGCCCTATGGTGTAGTTGCACTGGTCACCCAGAATGGCCGCGGCAATCAGCAGGCCTATCGTCAACGGCAGGCTCATCAAGCCCACGGCGCACATGGCGCCGACCACAAACAGCAACGAGTCGCCGGGCAAAAACGGCATGACCACGACGCCGGTTTCTACAAAAATAATCAAGAACAACAGCGCATAAACCCAAGTGCCATAGGTGGTGACGAACTGCGCGAGGTGCACGTCAACATGCAGGATGAAGTCGATCAAGGCGGTGATGATTTCCATAGCGGCAGATTATCGACGGCCATTTCAGGCTGAAATTCAGCTGCGCACTGGCGGTGCACTGGCTGCGCCCAGGCCTGCCTTCTGCGCTGCAGGCTACTGACTACTGACCCTGCTGCGCGGGCATTGACCCGGCAAACGGCGCCCCTTACTTGACCGTGAAACGAACCGTGATGGCCTTGGCCGCGGGTGTCGTCAGCGCAGCCACCACCTTGGCGCCTTTGGCCAGCTTGATGCCCTTGGCTTCGAGCTTGCTGCCCGCCGCCACCAATTCGGCCTCGGCCTTTTCAGTGCCGTTCAGCACCGTCAGCTTGCCTTTCATGCCGGTCGGTGCCATGGGCTTGCCGTGGTCTTCGACATAGATGGCAGCGCCGCCGTCTTGCGCCACGAGTTCGAACGACAGATCGCCGGCGTTGACCACCACGCCGCCGTGCCTGGCGGTGCCGGTGCCGTGCGCAAACGCCGCGTTGAACGACAGCGCCGAAAGGCTCAGCACCACCACAGTGGAAAGTTTTTTCATCATTGCGTGTCTTCTTTCTGCAAAGGTGCGGCGCACTGAAACAGGCGGCGCCGCCGTGCCTGATGGGTCTTCTGTGTCAACTCAAAAGGCGTCCTCGGTCGCAGCCGCGCCCCGTTTTTCATCGGGCTGCGGCTGGGTCAGCCGCCGGGTGGCCTTCTCACCGAGCAGCCAGAACAGCACCGGCGTGAGCAGCGTGTCGAGCAGCGTCGAGCTCACCAAGCCGCCAAATATCACCACCGCCACCGGATGCAGGATTTCCTTGCCCGGCGCATCGGCCGCCAGCAACAGCGGTGTCAGCGCGAAAGCCGCCACCAACGCCGTCATCAGCACGGGCGTCAGCCGCTCCAGCGAGCCGCGCACGATCATGGCCTGGCTGAAGGTTTCGCCCTCGAACTTGCACAGGTTGATGTAGTGGCTGATTTTCAAAATACCGTTGCGCGTGGCGATGCCCGCCAGCGTAATGAAGCCCACCATGGATGCCACCGAAAGCTGCACGCCGGCCAGCCACATCGCCAGCACCGAACCGATCAGCGCCAGCGGGATGTTGGCCATGATGATGCCGGCCAGCACCACCGACTGGTAGCGCGAGTACAGCACCAGAAACATCATCGTCAGCGACACCAGCGAGAGCCCGGCGATCAGGCGGGTCGCCTGCTCCTGCGCCTGGAACTGGCCTTCCAGGCTGATGAAGTTGCCGCTGGGCAGCGGCGAGTTGGCAATAACGCTGCGTATGTCCTGGATGACGCGCCCCATGTCACTGCCGTCGGTGTTGGCGTAGACGATGATGCGGCGCCGGCCGTTCTCGCGGCCGATCTGGTTGGGGCCGTCGGTCTCCTCCAGGCTTGCGATGCTCGACAGTGGAATGCGGCCGGCCGGCGTGTCAATCAGCGTGCGCGCCAGATCCTGCGGGCTGCGCTGGTTATCGGGCAGGCGCAGCACCACGTCGTAGCGGCGGGCACCGTCAACGATTTGCGCGCCGTGCGCGCCGTCTGTCAGGGCTTGCAACACGCGGATGGCCTCGCCCGGCGCCAGGCCCACCTGCGCGGCTTTGCGGTGGTCCAAGCGCACGGTGATCTGCGGGATCAGCACCTGCTTTTCAACGCTGAGGTCGACCAAACCCGGCACCGCAGCCAGTTTGCCGCGCATGCTTTCGGCCAAGCCACGCAGCGTGTCGGTGTCGTCGCCAAAAATCTTGACGGCAATTTGCGCACGCACCCCTGAGAGCAGGTGGTCGAGCCGGTGGCTGATGGGCTGGCCGATGGCGGTCTGTGCCGGCAGCGTGGACAGCCGCTCGCGGATGTCGGCCATGACGGTTTCGCGGTCGCGCTGCTTGCCCTCTGGGCCCCGTTTCAGGTCCACATCGATTTCGGTCGAGTGCACGCCTTCGGCGTGTTCATCAAGTTCGGCGCGGCCGGTGCGGCGGCCCACCTGCGTGACCTCGGGCACTTGTCGGATCAGGGTCTCGGCCACCGCGCCGATGCGGTTGGCCTCGGCCAGCGAGGTGCCCGGCTGCATCATGAAGCTCAGCACCAGCGAGCCTTCGTTGAAGGCCGGCAGGAAGGCGCGCGGGAAAAACGGCACCGTTGCCGCAGCGCCCGCCACGGCCAGCGCCGCCAGCGGGATCAGCAGCCTGGCGCGGCCAAAAGACCAGGTCAGCAACTTCGTATCAAAGCGCTTGAGCCACGTCACCAGCGGGCTGTCGCCATGGTCAAGGCGCTTCATGGTGGGCAGCAGGTAGGAGCACATCACCGGCGTCACTGTCATGGACACCAGCATCGAAGCGCTGATGGACACGATGTAGGCGATGCCCAGCGGCGTGAACAGCCGCCCCTCGATGCCCGGCAAGGCGAACAGCGGCACGAACACCAGCACGACGATCACCGTGGCATACACGATCCCCGAGCGCACCTCGACGCTCGCGCTGCGCACCACCTCCAGCACCGACAGCGGGTTGCCGGCGGCGCGGTTTTGTTTCAAGCGCCGCAAGATGTTTTCGACGTCCACCACGGCGTCATCCACCAGCTCGCCGATGGCGATGGCCAGCCCGCCCAGCGTCATCACATTGATCGACTGGCCCAGCCACTGAAAGACGACCACCGTGACCGCCATCGACAACGGAATCGCCACCAGCGAGATCACCGTCGTTCGCACCGACAGCAAAAAGGCAAACAGCACGATGGCCACCATGACGGCGCCGTCGCGCAGCGCCTCGGCCACGTTGCCGGTCGAGGCCTTGATGAAGTCGGCTTGGCGAAACAACACACGCGGCTCGGCCAGCACTGCAGGCAGGCCTTGCTTCAACTCGGCCAGCGCGGCCTCGATCTGCGCTGTGAGCTTGACGGTGTCGGCCGTGGGTTGCTTTTGCACGCTGACCACCACCGCGGGCAAGCCGTTATATCCCGCATCGCCGCGCTTCAAGCCAGCCGCAAACGACACGCTGGCCACTTGCTCGAGCAGCAGCGCACGGCCGTCTTTCCAGGCCACGGCGATGCCCGCGAGGTCTTCAACGCGGTTGCTGCGGCCCAGGTGCCGGATCAGGTATTCGCGGCTGTTGAGGTCGATGAAACCACCGCCCGCATTGCTGGCATAGCCCTTCAGGGCCGACTCGACCTGCGTCAGCGAAACGCCGAACTGCGCCATGCGCGCGGTGTCGGGCGACACGCGCAGAGTGCGCACTTCGCCGCCGATGGGGATGACCTGCGCCACGCCAGGAATCGAAAGCAGCCGCGGCCGAAGCACGAAATCAGCGTACTCGCGCGCCTGCATCGGCAGCGATATCTGCCCTTCGGTCGCCGGGTTCGCCGCCAGCGGCAAGGCCACCAACGGCAAGGCCACCAGCATCACCTCGCCCATGATCGACGACACCGGGCCCATCACCGGCGTGATGCCGCTTGGCATTTGCTCGCGCACCAGGGCCAGCCTTTCGGCCACCAGTTGCCGATTGCGGTAAATGTCAGTGCCCCAGTCGAACTCGGCATAAACCAGCGACAAGCCCACGCCAGACGTCGAGCGCACACGGGTCACACCCGGCATGCCGTTCAGCGCGGTTTCGATCGGGAAGGTAACGAGCTGCTCGACTTCTTCCGGAGCCATGCCGCCGGCTTCGGTCAGCACGGTGATCAGCGGTTTGTTGAGGTCAGGGAAAACGTCGACCGGCGTGCGCCACGCCGTCACCGCGCCATAAGCCATCAGCAGCACAGCGACGGCCATCACGAACAGGCGGTTGTGCAGGCTGGTACGAACAATCCAATTGAACATGAGAGTGAGTCTTTCAGTCGGCGCCGGGCCGTTCCCAAGCCGAATGAGCGCCCCCTCGGGGGGCAGTGAACGCAGTGAGCGTGGGGGTCGTCCATCCGGCGAAGGGCCGTTCCCAAGCCGAATGAGCGCCCCCTCGGGGGGCAGTAAATGAAGTGAGCGTGGGGGTCGTCATGGCTAACGAATCTGCGCAATCAGCGCAGCGCCTTGGACCACCACGCGGTTGTCCGCGCTCAACCCCCGCGTCACCACCACCGTGCTGGCGTCCAGCGTGCGGACCTGCACCGGCTGCGGGATGAAGCGTTCGGGACCGGATTTGATCCAGACGATGGGCTCGTTGGACGGATTGCGAACCACCGACTGCGCAGGCAGCACCACGCCCTTGAGGCGCTCCTTCAACTGCGCCGTCACCGTCACCGGTTGACCGATGGCCAGCGGCAAGGCCGACCCAGCCTTGATCGACGTCACCGCGAAGGTCAGCGGCAACACACCGTCGCGCAGCGAACGCGATGCGCCCACAAGACGCAGTGACGCCTCGGGCAGGCCCTGCAACGAAGCGCCGTCCACGCTGCTGGCCACCCTGGCATCGGCCGTGCTGGCCTCCACCAGCATGCGCGCCGGATCGATGACCTCGAACAACACATCGCGCGGCTCGACAACTTGGCCGGCGACCAGATCGGCCCGGGCAATCACGCCGCTGACGGGTGCGGTCAAGGCTTCGCGCGCCAGCAGGCTGCTGCCGATGCTGCGCTCGCGCTCGGCCAGGCTGGCGGCCTCGATTTGCGCTGCCTCGATTTCCTTGCGCGGCACGGTGCCTTCCAGGCCGCTCAGCCGCTGCACGCGCTGCTCGGCCAGTTGCCGCTGAGAACGCAGCTCGGCCAGTTGCGCCTGCTGCGCGCCCAGCGCGTAGGGCTCGGCAGCGGGACGCACATAGGCCAACACGTCGCCACGTTTGACCGTCTGACCCGCCACCGGCAAGCCCCTCGGCCCGGGCTCGACGCGCCCGCCGCGCACCGACTGCACGCGCCCGCTGGCGTTCGGGTCCATGACCACTTTGCCCGGCATCTCGACCGTCAATGCGGCCTCAGATTCCGGTGCCAGCACGGTGCGAATGGCCATGCGCCGCTGCGCTGCCTTGGGCACGTTGACGCTGCCGTCTGGCAAACGCGCCAGCCCCGATGCGTTGCCCACCGCGCCGGGTGCGTCCAGATGCTCACCGTTCGGTCCGTGAGCGCCGGGGCCGGCAAATGCAGGAGCGAGCCAGATCAGGGTTGTGGCCAGCGCCGCCGCGTTAAGGGCGGTGCGCACGTTTTTCAAATTCAGCTGCAGGTGCGTCATCACAAACCTCCCCGGGTCTTGCCAGCTTCGCGGCGGCGTTGTCGCCACCATGAAATGCCGCCCAGCAAACCCACTGCGGCGATACCGGCGCCGATCCAGGCAGCGCGCTTCAGGGGGTTTTCGTCACTGTGGTCGTGGTCGTGGCCTGCGGCGTCGCTGCCGTGGGCGTGCGCGTGATCGTCTTTTGCAGCGCCGGTGGCAGCGGCTGCGGCACTGCCCGCGCCACCACCCGAGCCATCACGCGAGCCGCCACCCTCACCCCTGACCAGCGTGCCGTCGAGCAGATCGCTGTCCTTGCCCGCGACCAGCGTGAAAACGAGGGCGTGCTCGCCGGGCGCCGCCAGTGCTTTCAGCAGGGCCGCGTCGGTGACGGCGTAGTCACCTTGCTCAGCCCGGAAGGTGGCCACGGCTTTGAGCGCGCCGCTCTCGACCTCGAGTTGCGCGCCGAGCACGGGTTCGTTGGACTCGAAACGGTCGATGACGATGACCAACTCGGAGGCGCGCAGTTCGGCGACGAGCTCGAAGGCCTCGGACTTGGCCTCGACGCGGGGCAGCGCCGAGGCAGGACGCATGGCGGTCGGGCCGTCCAGGTGTTCACCGTTCGGGCCGTGGGCGCCGGGCCCGGCAATTACGAAAGGATGAGCAATCAGCAGCAGCGCCATCGCGGCCGCGGCCAGCAGATGCCGCGATGCACAGCGGTTGAGAACAGTGTTCATGGCAGGCGTCCAAGCGTTTGTTGAAGGTGTGCGCGGGCAAGGCCCAGCGCGGCGGTCTGGCGGGCGGCGGCGCTGTCGGCCTGCGCTGCGGCCGACAGCGCGCGCAGCAGATCGGGCAGCGCCGTCTCGCCGGCACGGAAAGACTTGTCGATCAGCGCGGCACGCTCGCGCAGCAGTCGGGCGCGGGAGGTCCCGGCTTCAAGTTGGGCTTGTGCCGATTGCAGCGCGGATCGTGCGTCGGCCGTGTCGCTGCTCAGGCGCTCGCGCAGGCGCTGTTCCTGAGCTTCTGCCAGGTCCAGCTCGGCAAGTGCGGCCGCTTCCAGGGGCCGGTTGCGGTCGTCGGACCCAAAAGGCAGGCGCAGGCCAATGGCGACACTGCCCTGCGAGGTCTCGCCCCGGCCCGCAACATCCTGTCGCAGGCCGAACTTCAACTCAGGCGCGTCGCGGCGCGACAGCCGCATCAGGTCCACCTGCCTGCGTGCCAGCTCGGTAGACAGGTTGGCGAGTTGTTGCGCTGGGTGGGCTGACAGCTCGCCCGGCGCAACGTCGGCTTCAGCTTGAACTGGCGAGGAAACGGCAGCTTCTGTCGGGTCGGGCGCAGCCGTCAGCCCAGTGAGCAAGGCCCAGCCTGCCTCTGCTGCCCGCAGGCGCTGGCGCACTTCCGACTGCTGCACCGACGCCGCCAGATGCTCGGCCACGGCGACCAAAGCGTCGGCCCGCGCCGATTCACCAGCGCGCACGCGGCGCTCGACATCGTCGGCAAGTTGCACCAGCAAGCGCACCTGGCTGTCGGCCTCGACGGCCTCGGCCTGCAGCGCGGTCAACTGCCAAGCCGCGCTGCGCAAATCACCGGCCAACTGCAAACGCGCCACCTGTTCGGCGGCCGCAGCCCGCGCCGTCGCAGCGTCTGCGGTGCTGAGGCGGGCAGCGCGCTGGCCCGGCAGCCACAACGCAATGGCCACGCCGATTTCGGTTTCGCGCTGGCCGGTGTTGCGCTGCAGGCGGTCGCTGCGGAGGCTCAACTCGAGCGACGGTGGCGCCGCCCAAAGGCTGCCTGCGACGCTGCGATCGGCCTCGGCGCGGCGGCGCTGACCCGCGCTTTCGCGCGCGGCGACCGCGCGTTGCCAAGCGGAATCCAGCGCTGCGCGCAAGCTGACGCTGGACGCGGGCGCAGAGGAGGACGCAGTTGTTGAGAAGGGCGGTGCCGCTGGGGCGCCGGGCGATGCGGTGGGCTGGGCCCCAGCGGGCCCGCCTGCCAAGCTGCCCGCGACAGCGCAGGCAGACAGCCAATGAAAAAGCTTCACGATGTTCCTGACGATTCAACAGCCGGGGCAGGCCCTGAGCCGGTTCACGTCACGCGGGCTGCGGACACGGCGCAGTGCGGACAAGAGATGGCATGGCCTGGCGCTGCGGCAAAAGGTCGGGCGTCCATGACTGAACGCCCGCCGCGAGGGCGGGTCAGGCGCGTGAGCGGGGTGGCCTGAGCAGGCCGTCGAGGATGGGGTGAGGCACCGAAATTTCGTGCCGACCAGTCGGCGCAATCGACCCCGGGGGCAAAAGGTCATGAGGCAACAGCACCTGCATGGCCAACGACGCACTCAGATTCTCCGCAACCATGTGCTTCGCCGATTCCTTCGAGGCGTCCACATGGTGTGCGCCGTCGGCGTGATGATGGTGAGCCTCGGCCTTCCAGTGCAGCGCGGCATGTTCCAGATCGGCCCACGGATTCACCGTCGAGCCGATTCGCGCCATCGCCAGCGATTGCCAAAGCATGGCAAACAGCATGACGAGGAGGACAGGAAGACGGTGCATGGGCAGCGAGTGTACTGAAGCGCTTTGCCCTGCCTTGTGCACGGGACTGGCGCCCCTTCACACAAGGACGTGCTGCCCGGAAAGGTCACCAGACGACGCGCTTGAGATGAAGCAGGCCCGAGCACGACGCGTCCGTGCCGAAGTTGCAGACCTCGGGTACGCGCCGACGAACGACCTCGCAAATCTGACCCATCAGCCGCCTGGCAGCTGAACTGCCGAAGCAGCCGGCCAAGCGGCGGCATCGATGGTTCCAACTCGGTGGATTCGAACGGAGGAAGGGAACACGTCAGGCCGCGACGGCGACGACGTTCTCGTAAGTGCGGACTTGGTTGCGACCGCTTTTCTTGGCGACGTAGACGGCCTCATCGGCCATGTTGAGCAATTCCTGGGGCGTCAGGCCCTCGCTGAACTCTGCGGTGCCGATCGACACCGTGGCCGCAACGGTCAAGGAAGGTGCCGTCAGCAGCGGTGCGGCGGCCACGGCGTGGCGCAGCCGTTCGGCGATTTCGCGGGCGGCAGGCAGCGTGGTGTCAGGCAGCACGATGACGAACTCCTCGCCGCCGTAGCGGGCGCAGACGTCACCGTCGCGCAAGTGCTCGCGCAAGCGCAACGCGAATGCCCGCAGGGCTGCGTCGCCCACACCGTGGCCGTGCATGTCGTTGATCCGCTTGAAGTGGTCGATGTCCAGCATCAACAGCGAGAACGGCTGCGCGCCGCGCTCGGCCCGGGCGACTTGCTGCGTGATCAGCTGGTCCATCGCGCGACGGTTGGGCTGGCCGGTCAACGCATCGGTGGCGGCATCTTGTTCGACGAGTTGCAGTGCGTGGCGCAATTGCTCGGCCAGCGTCTCATTGGCGAGCTGCAGCCGAATTCCCTCGAGCACGCGCTGGGCAATCGACGCGGTGTATTTGCCAATCAGGACCATGAACACCGTCAAACCGACATAGGTCTGCGTGACGCTGAGCTGCGGGGTGTTCCAGATGCAGCCCGGCATGGCGGCAAGCCACATCGCCGCCAGCAGCGCTTGAAAGCAGCGCGGGATCGTGATGTACACCGGCGCATTCACTGCGGCAACCCCGGCCAGGACCGCACCGAGCCAGGCGTCCAGCACAGCGTCACGGCCGGTCAAGAGGGCAAACATCGCGCCCCAAGCCAAGCCGTCAAGAATTGCCGCCGTCATCACCGAGGTCGAATGGCGCACCATGTCCGAGCCGCCGCCGACGACCCGGTACAGCAAACCCTGCGCCAATGCCCAGGTCGAGCCGAAAAGACACAGCCAGCCGAGCAGCAGCTCATACGGAACACGTCCCCGGCACATCCAGCCCACCAGCACCCAGCCGAACGGCGTGGTCGCCAAGGTGCGGCGTATCGCCTGCACACCCTGCTTGAAGCCGGTGTCTCGCGCGGCCCGCACCAAGTCGATTGGAAGCGCGGAATGAAAGGTCACACACTGGTCCTGTTGTTTGAAATTCCGCGAGCAAAAAAGCTGCGTCTGCAACCGCGTGCCAGCTCTGTCTTTGCGCTGCGCAAAAACTTGTTGCCCCGATTCCCGTTCATCGACCGGACGGCGCTGGACTTGAAGCCCGCAATCGCGCTCTGCGCAAGCGACAAAAAGTTTGTTCGGTGGATGTTCGGTTCACGGACTTACATCCGGCTGCTGCGGGTTCAAGAGTGCCAAGGGTTTGGCTGAGCAGTCGCAACGCCGCGCGGGCAGCGCGGCAGCTTCTCGTCAAACCGCCTTCCCGTTCCAGCAGCACGCAGAGCACTCGCTTTGGCATCACTTATTGATATCATCTGAGCGTGAACAGCACAAACTCCAAAACGCTTTCTGCGGTGTTCGCCGACCCTGTCAACGGGGCATTGGAATGGCGTCGCATCGAGGCCTTGCTGCGGGCTGTGGGCTGCTCGGTAGTTGAAGGCTCGGGGTCGTCTGTGCTGTTTGAAAAAGACGGCCTGAAGGTTCGCTTCCACCGGCCTCATCCTTCGAAAGAAGCTCTGCGTTACCGAGTGCGTGATGCACGCGAGTTCTTGACATTGATCGGAATACGACCATGAATACGATGAGCTACAACGGCTTTGCTGCACGCGTGGAGTTCGACGCTGAAGACCGAATCTTTGTCGGCCACGTCGCTGGTATCCGCGACATTGTGGGTTTTGACGGGACTTCGGTGGCCGAGCTTGAAGCTGCATTTCACGATGCCGTCGACGACTACCTTGCGGCATGCAAGAAGCTGGGCCAAACGCCTGACAAACCTTACTCAGGGCGAGTGATGCTGCGCTTGCCGCCGGAGGTGCACGCTCGCGCGAGCGCCGCTGCGCAGGTGCAAGGCATGAGTTTCAACCAGTGGGCTGCGCAGGTGCTGGACACGGCAGCGCAGGCTTGAGCTGCAAATAACGCATCAGGCAATCGGGCGCTAAGCGCCGTTTTCTACAATCCACAAATGCCTGAAATAGCGACCCCACCGCTGCGCCAACCGATCCGCGAGCTGCCCGACGAACTCATCAGCCAAATCGCTGCCGGCGAGGTGGTGGAGCGGCCGGCGTCGGTGGTGCGGGAGTTGGTGGACAACGCGCTGGACGCCGGTGCGGGTGAGGTGACGGTGAAGCTGACGGCCGGCGGCATCCGCAGCATCGTGGTCGAGGACGACGGCTTCGGCATTGCCAGCGCCGAGTTGCCGCTGGCGCTGCGGCGCCACGCCACCAGCAAGATCAATTCGTTGAACGACCTCGAAACCGTGAGCACCATGGGCTTTCGGGGTGAAGCCCTGGCGGCCATTTCATCGATTGCCGAGGTGAGTATTTCCAGCCGCACGGCGGACGCGGTGCATGCCCAGCGCCTGGACGCGCGCTCGGGCGAGTTGAGTCCGGCCGCACGCGGCGTGGGCACCAGCGTGGAGGTGCGCGAGCTGTTTTTCAGCACGCCCGCACGGCGCAAATTCTTGAAGACCGAGGCGACCGAATTGGCGCACTGCGTGGAGGCGGTGCGCCGCCATGCGCTGACGCGGCCTGATGTGAGCTTTTCGATTTGGCACGAAGGCAAGCTGGTTCAGCAATGGCGCAAAGCCACGCTCACCCAGCGCTTGCACGATGTGCTGGGCGCCGACTTTGTGGCGCAAAGCCGCGATGTGGCGTTGGAGCTCGGCATGTTGCAGGTCAACGGCCGCGCCGGCACGCCGGAGTTCGCGCGCAGCCGCGCCGACCAGCAATATGTGTATGTGAACGGCCGCTATGTGCGCGACAAGCTCATCGCACACGGTGTCAGGTCGGCCTACGAAGACGTGCTGCACGGCGGGCGTCAACCGGCCTACATCTTGTTCATTTCGATTGCGCCCGAGCGGGTGGACGTGAACGTGCACCCGACCAAAATCGAGGTGCGGTTTCGCGAATCGCGCGAGGTGCATCAGGCCGTGCGCAAAGCGGTGGAGGCGGGCTTGGCCATCCCGCGTGCAGGCGTTGGCTTTGCCGACTCAAGCGTCAATCCGCCTGCTCAAAGCGAATTCGCACCCAGCGCCGCGCCGGGCTCGGCCACTTCGTTTTCAGGCGCGGCATTTCCTTACGGCGGCTCGGCGTCTGGATCCGCTCGGGCGTTCAGCCCTTTCGGACGCGCGACCACCCAAGGCTATTTGGGTTTGCAACAAGCCGCGGTGCTCT
>JBBRGA010000103.1:0-12297 GCA_038241115.1 Burkholderiales bacterium
GCCGAGCTCTACTCCGAATTGGTTGCCTTGAAAGGCGACGAAGGTGCCCGCCGTCTCGTTGCGCGCTATGCAGCGCAACCCGTGGATGTGCAAGACGAAGGTGTGTTGATGGACGTCGACACGCCCGTTGATTTGGAACACGCCCGCCAAAGCCACGCGGCGATTGCGATGCGCTGAAGCGGTAGGCCCAAGCGCCGCCGCGTCCAGTTTCAAATATTCGGCAGGCGCCCGAGCAGTTCCACTTTGCCGCTTTTGTCAGTCCGAAGCAGCAAGCCGTCGCCTGAGCCGGTTGCCACACCCACCAAGTCGTTGAGCACAAATTGGTGGGTCACCCACGCCTCAATTCGGCCCGGCTGTTGGGTCAAGGCGTTGACCGCAACGGCCAGATCGCGTTGCGCCTGAGCGTTGGTGCCCGGTGCGTTGGCAACCGGAGAACCCAGCGCCGTCCAGGGTTCGACATTGCCAAAGGCGAGGGTGGCGGTGTCGATGCAGCGGCACCAAGGGCTGGAACGAACGCGCGCCAGCTTGAGTTCATTGCGCTGAAACCATCGCCCGATGCGTCTGGCTTGCTCTCGGCCATCGTCGCTCAAATTGCGCTGCGTGGCGCAGTTGCCCAACTTAAATTCGGGTGGGTCGAAGGTACCGGGTGCCAACGCGTGGCGCATCGCCACGACCACTCCGCCTTCGCGCAGCAGCTTGAGGGTTGCTGCGCTGGTGGCCGGATCTGGGCCGTCGACGGCCCACGAGGTCAGCTGGCCGGTGAGGGCGGCTGCTATGAAGCTTCTGCGAAACATGGGTGGCAAGGCGCAGACAAGCTGTCGGACTACTCTGGCTCGCGCATCCGGCTGACGACGAAGCAGGCCACGGCGATGAGCAGAATTGCGCCGCTCTCGAACAGAAGCACCATGGGGTTGGTGTCTTTGCCCTGCAAGATGATGAGTCGGCTGAGCGCCGTCATGGCAATGAAGAGCGGCAAGGTAATGAGGTTGCGCATCTTGCTGTAGAACGCGCCCAACATGCCCAGCACTTCGGCGTAAATGAACATCAGCAACAGGTCTTGCAGCGCGACCTTGCGGTTTTCGATCAGCAGCAATATTTCCTGGCCCATGGCCACCACGGTGAACATTGCAATCAAGACAAGAAATATCTTTTCTGTCGAATCAATGGCGCGTTTGATCATTTTTTCCACCGTCTTCTCCACTGACTACTGGTACATCCACTGCAACTGCAACTGCAACTGCAATCGCAATCGCCTCTTCACCGACAAGCTCAAGCCGGCGCGACTCACCGTTTGTAACGCCGCGAACTGTAGCCGCTCAAACGCCAACGGCGTCTTTTCGCACCAGCGCCACGAGCCGCTCGATTTCCCGGTCGCGGATACCGCAGTTGCGAAGTGAATTGGCGGTTTCCAACAAGTAATCCAGGGAGGTCCCGAAGCCGCCTTTGGCCGTTTGCAAAATGGTCAGCAGGGCATGGTCGGGCAAGTGGCCCACAAACTGCGGACTGCGCCTGCTCAGGGTGAACGCCAGCGCCTTGACTTTGCCCAGCGGCGTTTGGCACGGCAGCCACTTGGGGTCGTACACCGAATTGGGCATTTCGCGTTCCCAGAGACGGTCGAGTTCCTGCGCTGCTCGGTCTTTGGGAATGCGGTAGACCATGCCTCGACAGCAGCCGCCGGCCATCAAGGCAAACACCAGACCCGGTGCATCTGGCGTGCCGCGATGCGCACGGCTTTGCATCTTCAAGGCGCGGTGCCAACCGTGAACGCGGGCTTCTCGCTGCTCGTCGGCTTTGAATTCGGGCCGCCAGATCAGTGAGGCGTAGCCAAAAACCCAAAGGTCTTCGTGGCCACCCCAGGTCTTGTGCGCTTGCCGCAGCAGGTCGGCGGCGTTGCGTTCTTGCAGATTGGGAACGTGAGCAAGCCTCGGCTCGCAACTGCTGGATGTCATGCCCAGACTTTAAAATGAAACATCTCAAACATGGAGCGGAAATGAGCACAGATAACGACGATGCAGTCCCTTTAGCGATTTTTTTGGCGGCTGGCGTGGCGGCTGCGGTGATCGCGGGCGTCATGGCAATTGCGGTCTTTGCCCGACCCAAATCGGCCGCAATGCCCACCGCTGCAGCGACAGCGACAGCGGCCGTGGCCGTGGCCGTGGCACCTGCAACCCAAGCCGCACCCATTGATCCCGGCGCTGCTATGCCGGTCAGCACGGTGGAGAACTTGTACTTCGCCTCCGGCTCTGCTGATTTGCCGGCCGATGCCAGTGAAAAAATTGCCCGCGTTGCCGATGCGGCCCGGGCTGGCGCCGGCACGTCGGTGCTGATTTCGGGCTATCACGACGCCACCGGCAGCGCCGCCAAAAATGCCGAGTTGGCCAAACAGCGAGCATCTGCCGTTCGACACGCGCTTGAAGCCAATGGTGTGGCGCCTGAGAGTTTGCAGATGAGCAAGCCGCTTGAAACTGCTGGCGGTGGCGACCCCAAAGAAGCACGTCGTGTAGAGCTGCGGTTGCAGTGACAGCGCTGATTGGCGCTTTGGAACAAGAGGCAAAAAAGATGCCTGATTTGCGGCGCTTGTGAGTTGACCCTGTAACTTAGTTACTCAATAATTGGGCACTGAGTTACACACTGAAAGCGCTCATGAACCCACCCAAAAACACACCCAAAAACACACCCGAAAACACACCCAAGAACGCATCCGTTAACGAAGTCACCCAGCGGGTTACCCAGCGGATTCGTGAGCGCAGCGCCGTCGGTCGCGCAGCGTATTTAAGGCGCGTAGACGCGGCCATCAACCGCCCGCGGGGCTCGGACCGCATGGGTTGCGCCAACGTGGCGCACGCCTTTGCCGCCATGCCCGCCAACGACAAATTTCGTGTGGTGGCCGAGCGAGCGCCGCACATCGCAGTGGTGACCGCCTACAACGACATGCTGTCGGCGCACCAGCCCTACGAATCGTTCCCCCACATCATTCGCGATGAGGCGCGCAGGCTGGGCGCCACGGTGCAGGTGGCCGGTGGCGTTCCCGCCATGTGCGACGGCGTCACGCAAGGCCTGCCCGGCATGGAGTTGAGCTTGTTCTCGCGCGACACCATTGCCATGAGCACCGCGGTGGCGTTGACCCACGATGTGTTCGACGCCGCTTTGCTGCTGGGTGTGTGCGACAAAATCGTGCCGGGCTTGCTGATAGGCGCATTGCATTTTGGCCATTTGCCCTGCGTGTTTGTGCCCGCCGGCCCCATGAGCACCGGCTTGTCGAACAACGCCAAAGCCAAAGTGCGGGAGCAATTTGCCCAGGGTTTGGTCGGCCGCGAAGAACTGCTGCAAGCCGAGTCAGCTGCGTATCACGGTGCCGGTACCTGCACCTTTTACGGCACCGCCAACAGCAACCAAATGCTGCTGGAAGCCATGGGCTTGCATGTGCCCGGCACTGCCTTCATTCATCCGCACGCCGACCTGCGCGAAGCGCTCACGCGCGAGGCAGTTCGAAGCGTTTTGGGCATCACGCAGAAAACGCGCTTCACGCCCATCGGCCGCTTGGTGGACGAGCGCGTCATCGTCAACGCGATGGTGGCGTTACTGGCCACCGGCGGCTCTACCAACCACCTCATCCATTGGGTGGCAGTGGCGCGCGCAGCCGGAATCAGCATCGACTGGACCGACTTTTCCGAGTTGTCACATGCCACGCCCTTGCTGGCACGCGTGTATCCCAACGGCAGCGCCGACGTGAACCAGTTTCAAGACGCGGGCGGGCCCGGATTTGTGATTCGTGAGTTGATTGACAACGGCCATATGCACGCCGACGTCATGACCGTGGCCGCCGGGGGATTGGCCGCCTACGGCACCGTGCCCGAGCAAGCGTCGGGTGCCTTGGTCTGGAAAACATTGCCTGCGCAAAGCGGTGACGACGCCATCGTGCGCACGGCCGCCGCTCCCTTCAGCGATCACGGCGGCCTGAGCCTGCTCACAGGCAACTTGGGCCGCAGCGTGATCAAGGTGTCGGCGGTGCCGGATGATCGCCACATCGTGGAGGCGCCGGCCATCGTTTTTCACACCCAGGAAGCCCTGCTGGACGCATTCAAGGCGGGCGAACTGGAACGCGACTTCATCGCGGTGGTCGTGCACCAAGGTCCGCGCGCTTGCGGCATGCCGGAACTGCACAAGCTCACTTCTCCGTTGGCAGTGCTGCAAGGCAAGGGCTACAAAGTGGCGCTGGTCACTGACGGGCGCATGAGCGGTGCGTCAGGCAAGGTGCCAGCCGCCATTCATGTGAGCCCCGAAGTGTTGGCGGACGGCCCGTTGGGCAAAGTCCGCACCGGCGATGTGATTCGGCTTGACGCCGTGGCCGGCACCTTGGACGCCTTGGTGGATGTGGCGGTCTGGTCGCAGCGCTCGCAAATTCCCATGACCACCGAACAGCTCGACACCAATGCCCACGGCCTGGGCCGCGAACTGTTTGGTGGCATGCGTCGTCTGGTGCTCACTGCAGAAGAGGGTGCCATCACTTGGTTGTGACGCTTTGTTGTGACGCTTTGTTGTGAAGCTTGGCCGCAAAACGTGGTCAAGAATCGTGCCTGTGAGAGCATGATCCGGCAGCACAACGATTCCCGCTCACAAGTTTGGCCCTCGGTCGCAAAAGCTCAGCATTTCTTCTCACGAACCTGCTTGGAAGCCCCATGAATTTGATTCAGCTTGCCTCACACGGCCCCGTCATCCCCGTCATCGTGATTCACCGCTTGGAAGATGCTGTGCCCATGGCACAGGCCTTGGTGGACGGAGGTGTGCGCGTGCTCGAGATCACCATGCGCACGCCGGTGGCCCTGAAGTGCATGGCGGCCATCAACGCGGCAGTGCCGCAAGCCATCGTCGGCGCGGGAACGCTGCGAACGGTGAACGATGCCAAAGCCGCGTTCGACGCTGGCTGCCGTTTTGCGGTCAGCCCCGGTTACACCGCGGCCATCGGACGCGCTTGCCGCGACCTGGGTTTGCCGCTGCTGCCCGGCGTGGCCACCGCCAGCGAGGTGATGGCGGCGAACGCCGATGGTTTTAATTTTTTGAAGTTTTTTCCGGCCACTGCGGCGGGCGGCATACCCATGCTGAAGGCATTGCACGGACCGTTTCCCGACGTCTTGTTTTGCCCCACCGGCGGCATCACCGTGCACACCGCGCCGCAGTTTTTGGCACTGCCCAACGTCAGGGTGTGTGGCGGTTCCTGGTTGACTCCGCCTGAGGCAGTCGACGCCGGGGACTGGAAGCGGATCACCAGCCTGGCTCGGGAAGCGTCGATTCTTTTTGGCTGAGCCAGTGACGGGTGTTCTCAAGCGCGTTCAGGCGCGCTGAATCAGCTCAATCTTGTAGCCGTCCGGGTCGGTCACAAACGCGATCACGGTGGTGCCGCCTTTGACTGGCCCGGCTTCGCGTGTGACTGCGCCGCCCGCCCCGCTTGTAATGCCTAAATTTCGGATGCGGTCGCACGCCGCATAGGCGTCGGGCACGGCCACCGCCAAATGGCCGTAAGCGGTGCCCATATCGTAAGACGTGACGCCGTGGTTGTAGGTGAGTTCGAGCTCGGCGTGCTCTGGGTTGGAGCCGTAACCCAGGAAGGCCAAGCTGTATTTCTGAGACGCGTTTTCAGACTGGCGCAGCAGCGTCATGCCCATCACATCGGTATAAAACGCAATCGAGCGGGGCAGATCGCCGACGCGCAGCATGGTGTGGAGAAGTCTCATGGTGTTGGTTCCTGGGGGGTGTGTGAAAGCGCGAGATGGGTTTCAGGGGTGCGTTGACGACACACGCACAACGCATCAAGTTTGAGCGTCAAAAATAAAACACGTGGTCGATGCATGAGCGTACAACTTGCCGTCTGCACCAACCAGCCGGCCGTCTGCGGTGGCCATGCGTTTGCCAAGGTGTATGACCTGCCCTTCAGCGCGCACCAGCGTGATTTTGTCGGTCAGTGGCCGAACGATGTTGATCTTCAACTCGGCCGTGGTGAACGCTTTGCCTGCGGCCAAAGTGCAGTGAACAGCGCAGCCCACCGCTGAGTCAAGCATCGCCGAAAACCAGCCGCCGTGCACTGTGCCCATGGGGTTGTAGTGACGTGCATTCGGGCGGCCTTGAAACACCGCTCGGCCGCCGTGAATCTCGATCGGCAAGAAGTTCAGGGTTTGGCCGATTCCGATGGCGGGAAGCTCACCGCTGAACATCGCGTCAAAAAACTCTTGCCCACTTTTACCCGTCACCTGGTCGGCCCGGGCCACGCCTGCCTCGGCCATGCGCGCGCGAACGCGTTCTTCATCGGCTTCCCATTGCGCCAGAGTCAGGGCGATTGTTGTTGTGTTCATGCGGTGGTTTGAAGTGAGGCTGAAGGGGTTGAAATGAAGCCGTCGGGCTGGAAGTGGAGCGGAAAAACTGTTGCGCCCGAGGACTTACGCGCTGTTTTCAAGCAACTTGAAACACAACCAGAAACCCGACCGAAAAAACAGCATCAAGCCGTCGTGTAGTTCAGCGACAAACGACCGCCGTCGACGTAGACGATTTCGCCCGTCATGTAGCTCGACGCGCTGCTGACCAAAAACGCCACCACATCGGCAATTTCAGCGGGCTCACCCAAACGCCGCATCGGCGTGCGGCTCATGATGCGCTCGCGCGCAGCGTCGCTGGTGAGCACTGCTTTTTGGGCCAACTCGGTGGCGATGGTGCCAGGCGCCACCGCGTTCACGCGGATGTGGTGGTCGGCCAGGGCCAGAGCCATCACGCGTGTCAATTGGTTGACGCCGCCCTTGCTGGCGTTGTAGCTGGCGATGCTGGGAATGGCCAGCACCGCGTTGACCGAGCTCATGTTGACGATGCTGCCGCCTCCCGTTTGCGACATGGCCCGCGCGACTGCCTGACCCACCAAAAACGCGCCCTTCAAGTTCACGTTGATCACCGCGTCCCAATCGGCTTCGCTGATGTCCAAAAAGTCGGCCGCTTTGAAGATGCCGGCGTTGTTGACAAGTGCGTCGACGTGGCCGAAGCGGTTCAGCGTGTGCGCCAACGCGGCATCGACATCGGCCTTCAAGGCCACGTTGCAATGCACGTATAAAGCGCGTGCGCCACGGTCGAGCAGTCGCTCGGTCAAGGCCTCACCTCGCTGGTTGTCCACATCCCACAAAGCCACCGCCGCGCCGTCTTGGCAAAGGCGTTCAACGCATGCCGCACCGATGCCTTGGGACGCTCCGGTCACCACTGCCACGCGGCCTTGCAATTTGAAATCGACGGTGGGTGAAGCGGTGTGGCTCATGCGATCTGCGGGGTCGTTTGATACGGCAAAGTGTAGTGAAGTGGCCGCGCAAAAGCCCTGCCGTCGCATGCCAGCAGCCAAGGCATTTAAATTGAAGCTTGTCTACTTCGAGGGAACAAATATGAAGTCGCATTTTGTAAAGTTGGGCCGCCTCGCAGCAGGTCTGAGGCCAGTGTCGAGGTCGGTGTATGGGCCGGCTTTGGGGACAGCGCTTGGGTCAATTTTCTTGCTCAGCGCCTGTGCGTCGTTCACCCCCGGCCGCCTGGCTGCAGGCACGCCGCTGACTGAAGCAGTGCGCACTTTGGGTCCGGCCAGTTTCGAGTACGCCTTGCCCAATTCGTCCAAGCGCCTGGAGTACGCCGGTGGCACCTACGGCAAGCAAACCTGGATGCTCGACTTCAACGCCGCAGGCACGCTGACTGCCAGCACTCAGGTGCTAACCGAGACGCGCTTCAACCAGGTGCTGGCCGGCATGTCGCAAGACGACGTGTTGCAGCGTCTTGGCCACCCGTCCGAGCAATCAGTGCTGGCACTTCAAAAGCAAACCGTCTGGTCATACCGCTTTGAAGGACCGTTTTGCGTGTGGTTTCAAGTAGGGATCGGCGCGGACGGCCGAGTGGTCGACACCGGCTATTTGCCCGACCCGGTCTGCGAACCGCAAGGATTCGGAAACTAGGCGGGGTCGATGCGCATTACCTTGTACGGCATCCCCAACTGCGACACCGTCAAAAACGCGCGGGCGTTTCTCAAAACGCATGGCGCAGTTTGTGAATTTGTCGATTTCAAGAAACACGGCGTGCCCGCCGGCAAGCTTCAGGCCTGGATCGCAGCTCTGGGATGGGAGCGGTTGCTGAATCGCCAAGGCAGCACTTGGCGGTCGTTGGACGAAGTTGTGAAAACCTCGGTGAACGACGCTGCCTCGGCTACTGCGGTCATGACCGTCCACCCAAGTTGCATCAAGCGGCCCGTGGTCGAGTGGGGCGTTGAGTCGGGCGGCAGGAAAGTCACCGTCGGGTACACCGAGGCGAAGTTTCGTGAATTGCTGGTCCGTCCTTGACTCACAAACGAGTCGGCGAACCCAGTCAAGCCGCCAGCAACTGCCGCAACACAAACGGCAGGATGCCGCCGTGTTGGTAGTAATCCACCTCGATCGGCGTGTCGATGCGCAGCAGAAAACTGACGCTGCGCCTTTTCCCGTTGGGTGACGTCACGACCAGCGTGGCGTCTTGTTGCGGCTTGATTTGATCGCCCAACAAAACGTCAAACGTCTCGTCGCCGACCAAGCCCAATGTTTGCCAGCTGTCTTCGCCTTTGAACTGCAAGGGCAGCACGCCCATGCCGACCAGATTGCTGCGGTGTATGCGCTCGAAGCTGCGCGCAATCACGGCTTTCACGCCCAACAGCTGTGTGCCTTTGGCGGCCCAGTCGCGGCTGGAGCCGGTGCCGTATTCCTCACCTGCAAAGATCACGGTCGGCACGCCGGCGGCAATGTATTTCATGGCGGCGTCGAAGATGAACATCTTCTGGCCCTGCTCTGTGCCGGGCAGCTGAAACAAGGTCAAGCCGCCTTCTTCGCGACTGCCGGTGTTCAGCGCGGGCAACATCAAATTCTTGATACGCACATTGGCAAAAGTGCCGCGCATCATCACGTTGTGGTGACCGCGGCGCGCGCCATAAGAGTTGAAGTCGGCCTTCAACACGCCGTGCGACTTCAGCCAATCGCCGGCGGGCGATGCTTCTTTGATGGCACCTGCCGGCGAGATGTGATCGGTGGTGATCGAGTCCCCGAACAAAGCCATGGCGCGCGCGCCGTGCACGTCTGAGCCGCCTGCGGTGATGGCTTGCGGCGCCATGTTGAAGCCTTCAAAAAACGGCGGTTTGGCTATGTAGCTGGACTTCGGCCATTCGTAGACCTGGCCCTGCGCGCCGTCAATTTGTTTCCACAATTTGCCTGGCTTGCTGGCCACTTTGGCGTAGTTTTTTTGGAATGACTTGCCGTTCATCGCAAACTTCATCAGCACATGAATTTCTTCGCTGCTTGGCCAAATGTCACCCAGGAAAATGGGCTTTCCGCCAGTGCCCAAGCCAACGGGCTCGGTCATCAAATCGCGGCTCACCGTGCCTGCGATGGCGTAGGCCACCACGAGCGGCGGGCTGGCTAAAAAGTTGGCCTTCAAGTTGGGGTGGATGCGCGCTTCGAAGTTGCGGTTGCCAGACAACACTGCGGCGCAGATCAGATCAAAGCTGTTGATGGCGTTGTTGATCTCGGGCGTCAGATCACCGGCGTTGCCGATGCAGGTGGTGCAGCCGTAGGCGGCCACGTTGAAGCCCAGCTTTTCAAGGTAGGGCAACAAACCTGCTTTGCTGAGGTATTCGGTGACGATGCGCGAGCCCGGCGCCAGCGAGGTCTTGATGTGCGGCTGCACTGTCAAACCTGCCTTGACCGCTTTCTTCGCTAACAGCCCGGCGGCCAGCATCACACTTGGATTGGAAGTGTTGGTGCAGGAGGTGATGGCCGCTATCAAGATATCGCCATGTCCAATGCTGCTGGCGCTGCTTGCCGCTGGCGGCGTGGGCATTGCTGCGACGGACACCGAGGCTTCCAACGTCGGGCGGCTGCCGACCATTTCCACCAGCATGCGCGGCGAACCGGGTTTGACAGCGGGTGCGACCGCCGGGGGCGCGGATTGAGCGGGTTCGGGAGACCCCAGCACGTTGAGTCCGTAGCGCAATGGCAAGCGGTCTGCCGCTTGGTTGAAGCCGTTTTCGGTGGGCGGTTTGGAAAAAAGCGCCGCAAATTGCGCCTTTACATCGCCCAGGTCAATGCGGTCTTGGGGCCGCTTGGGGCCCGCCACACTCGGCCGCACATCGCCCAAGTCCAAGCTCACCACGGCGCTGTAATCGATGTCGCCGCGCCGGGGCACACCAAACCATTCCTGGGCTTTGAAGTAGGCCTCGAAGGCTTCGATTTCTTTGCGGCTGCGGCCGGTGCCTTTGAAGTAGGCGATGGTCTTTTCATCGACCGGAAAGAAGCCCATGGTGGCGCCGTATTCGGGCGCCATGTTGGCGATGGTGGCGCGGTCGGGCACCGCGATCGCCGCCGTGCCATCGCCGAAGAACTCTACAAATTTGCCGACCACTTTTTGCTGTCGCAATATTTCGGTCACGCTGAGCACCAGATCGGTGGCGGTGACGCCCTCGCGCAGTTGGCCGGTCAACTCAAAGCCGACCACGTCGGGCGTCAAAAAGTACACCGGTTGGCCCAGCATCGCGGCCTCGGCTTCGATGCCGCCCACACCCCACGCGACCACACCGATGCCGTTGATCATGGTCGTGTGGCTGTCGGTGCCCACCAGGGAGTCGGGGTAGACCACGCCGGCTTGCGGACGGCCTTTGGGCGTCTTGTGAACGCCGCGCGCCAGGTACTCCAGGTTCACTTGGTGGACGATGCCAAAGCCAGGCGGCGCCACGCCGAATGTTGAGAACGCCTGCATGCCCCACTTCATGAATTCATAGCGCTCTTGGTTGCGCTTGAACTCCAGTTTCATGTTCAGGTCGAGCGATTCTTTGGCGCCGAAGTGGTCGATCATGACCGAGTGGTCCACCACCAGGTCCACCGGCACCAGCGGCTCGATGAGCTTGGGACTCTTGCCCAAGCTGGCGGCCACATTGCGCATGGCCGCGAGGTCGGCCAGCAGCGGCACGCCGGTGAAATCTTGCAGAACCACGCGCGCCACCACAAAAGGAATCTCGTCCACCCGCGCGGCGTTGGGCATCCAGCCCGCCAGCTCGGTGACGTGGGAGTGGGTAACTTTTCGGCCGTCGCAGTTGCGCAGCACGCTTTCCAGCACGATACGGATGGACAGTGGCAGGCGCTTGATACGCGGATGCGTTTTGGTCAGCTCGGGCAGCGAGAAGAAGTCGCCTGACTTGCCAGAGACCGTGGTGAAAGTTTGGCGGGTGTTTGCGAAAGGATGGGCGACGGCATGGGGAACGGCATGGGGAACGACATTGGCGGAAGTGGTCACGGCACAAGCTCCTGATTCAGACATTGACCTCGCAGCCTACGCCACCCAGAAGGCTTGTCTGTGCGTCAACAAACTTAGCCGTGGCTGGCTTCAAAATCTTGCAGGTACGCAACCAATGCTTGCACGCCCTCCAGCGGCATGGCGTTGTAGATGGAGGCGCGCATGCCGCCAACGATGCGGTGGCCTTTGAGCTGAAACATGCCGCGCGCCTGCGCCCCTCTCAGAAACGCTTCGTCCAGTGACGGGTCTTTCAAAAAGAAGGGCACGTTCATGAGCGAACGGTCTTCAACCGCCACCGGGTTTGAGAACAAATCGCTGGCATCCAAACAGCTGTAAAGCAGCTTGGCTTTCGCGCGGTTGCGGGCTTCCATCGCGCTCAAGCCGCCTTGCGCTTTGAGCCACTGAAACACCAGGCCGGCGATATAGATGCCGTAGGTCGGCGGTGTGTTCAGCATGGAATCAGCGGCGGCTTGCTGGGTGTAGTCAAAAGCCTGCGGCGTGATGGGCAGGGCGCGGCCCAACAGGTCATCGCGCACGATGACGATGGTCAAGCCGGCGGGGCCGATGTTTTTTTGCGCACCGCCGTAAATCAAGCCGTAATCGCTGACGTTGACCGGACGCGACAAGATGCTGGACGACATGTCGGCCACCAGCGGCACGCCGGCGGTGTCGGGCATCCAGTGGTACTCCACGCCGCCGATGGTTTCGTTGCAGCAAATGTGGACATAGGCGGCGCTGGGGTCGAGCCGCCAGGTGTTGAATTTCGGGATGCGCGTGAAGCCGCTGGCCTCGGAACTGGCGGCCACATTCACGGCGGCGTACTTGCGCGCTTCTTTGATCGAGCGCGTGCTCCATTCGCCAGTGTTGATGAAGTCGATGCTGGTTTTGGCGCCCAGCAAGTTCATCGGCACGATGGCGTTCTCGCCCATGCCGCCGCCTTGTAAGAACAGCACCTTGTAGTTTTCAGGTATGTCCAGCAGT
>JBBRGA010000104.1:0-12219 GCA_038241115.1 Burkholderiales bacterium
GATATCTGATTTAGGCTTCATGCATCACCTCCGAAACCACCGGGACACCGTGCTTTGGTTGACGGCGAGCGTCACGGCGATCTGCCGATGGGAGAACCCCGCCGCATGCATCTCCATGGCGCGAACCCGATGGGGCTCAGAGGCCGACCGCCTCGCCGCACCGGAGGCGAGTCCTCCCTTTTCCCCGCGCCATCGCTGTCGAGCGACAAACTTCGCGTGGGCGTCTCCGTGGTGCTGCAGGACCCATTTCGCGACCGATCGGCCGATCCCGTTGGCTTCGTTGACGCCAAGCGGCTCGGTGCCGCCACCGAAGGTGTCATTCAAGGCGTGGGCATGGTCGATGACGGCGGTCGTCCAATCGAAGGCCTCGTGGTTGAACCGGCGAATCTCCTCATAAGCCCAATTCCGAACTGCGTCGAAGAGCTCGACGTTTCGTTGTAGGCCAATCAAGCCACTCAGATCAGCAGGCCGCCTAGGCTTCGGTGGGACGAAGTCGTCAGGCACGTATTCCCCGAGGTCTCCTAGCTCGTAACCCGCCTGCGGGCCCCTCATGATTCGCCACCTCGGGTGCAGCGGGTTTTTCGTCAGAAGTCCAACGTAGCCCCTATCGGCATTGAGCCTTTCCCGGAAGCAAGACTCGATGACGCTGAGAAAGCGGATCGGCTTGTACTTGATCGGCACTGCGGCCACCATCAGCACCGGAACGGTAAGTCCATAGACAAGGTGCGCATGGCCGGTGGCCCGATTGGTGGCAGCCCAGGTCGGCGGAGGCAAACCCGCGTCCTCCGCGGCGAAGGCGGCCTGAGGTCGGTCAACATCGAACGCCAGCCATGCCCTGCCCCAGCGAGGATTCAGTTGCAGGTACTGGTAGCGCAGCGCCGAGTCCAGTTGCCGGATGCGCGACGCGGTCTTGTCGTTGCTGCAAAACGGCCTGGTCGGCCACCTGGCGCGATCCTGGAATAGATCGCGATGGATGTCGTTGTGCTCTGGTAGGTCCTCAAGCTGCTGTTCGAAGGCCCGAAGGTTAACGGCCGCTCGATGCTCGACCGCCGGGTCGTTCCACCCGGACATGACGTGGTTGTCCATCGCTGCACAGCAGCGAGGCGAAGCCTGCGAACGGACTATCGGCGCGGAAGCGCCTTGGCTAGAATTGCAGGTGCGAAGCGGCTATCCCGGCCAGGGCGAAGCGAGTCGGTAGTCCGCGCGGACTACCGACTCGCTGCTCCTCCGTGGTTCGGTGCAGAGATCTCGTCGACAGCAACCGTTCGCGCAGCACCCCTCAGGCTCGCAGCGATGCCTTGCTGCTGTTGGACCTCTTCCAAGAGCTTGGAAGCCCGTGCACGCAGCTTCGCCGCGACGTGCAGTCGGCGCTCGGCCTCCCAGTAGTCCGCCGCGCCCAAGAGGTTGACGTACAGATCCCGGCCTCGCTTGGTTGCCCAAGTCCAAGGTCGCGGCGACTTCTGGTGCCTAGACTTCAGTGTGTAGAAGCTACCGAGTTGCAGCGGCAGGTCGTGGATCACCTCTTCCAGGCGCTGCTCGAGTACAACGGCGGCGCTCATGCTGCGGCCCCCACCGTTGTGCTACGGCGGCCGACCTTCCGAGGACGCCCACGCGGCGCCTGAGCGTTTGAAACGGAAGCCAGCGCCTTCGAATCTTGGTCAGGCGACGGGGACGCTTTGGCAACGGTGCCACCGTGATCCTCGATGAAATCGAGGATGTGCTGCCCCAGGAACTTGAGCTTCGTATTGAAGCGCGTGACCTGCGGGATCGGTGCCTTCTTGAGACCTTTTGCGGCCTGATAGACGGTGGCCGCATGCAATCCCCGCAGCGTCGCCACAAAGCGCACGTCGTAGTAACGCGCCGGATCAATCGTCGAAATCTGAATATGGCCCACGGAGCCCCCTGTCGCGTGCGGCGCCAAACTGGCACCGCGTTACGCAGGGGATTTCTTCCTTCCCAGGCCGTCCGCAGATAGCTCCACACTACGTGAGCGCTGCGCAATATTGCGCTGCAAGTTGGCAGTCCACCTCGACCGGGCCGTATCGTCACCGGGCGGGGTCTGCTTACCGCCGCGGCTAGAGGTGATTTACCTACTCGATCCCGATTATACCCAGACCGACCCCGACCACGCAAGTTGTCACATAGCGGGCGGAAGCGGCACGCCGCCGTTTTTGCGCAAGTAGTCGAAAGCCTTGTCGAGATCGATGAAGGTAGACGCACCTTGCATCGCCGCGGCGGCATTGCCCCAGAACCACACCTCGACAGACCACCCTTTTTTCTTTGCGCGTTCAACTACACCAAGAAAGTCCGCGTCGCCCGCGACGATGACGATGGTCTCAGGTGGAGTGACTTCGAACATGCGTTCAACCACGTCCATCCCCATCTCTATGTCGACGCCCTTTTCTTTGTCGCGGATGTTTCGATCGAAGAGCTTTACGTCGAAGCCTTCACGTCGAATCTCCTGCCAGACCGAGTCATCGGGCGGCGGACGGGAACCATAGAGCACGGGCACTTGCGCCAGAAGTCGATCGCCGCGACAGTTCACCAAGTGCACGAACTTGCCCCAATCGATTTCTTATGTTTGGTCAACCTGATTGACTCGTCGCCCGCCATTGTTTCGCTTGGCGTATGCAAGTCGGCCGCCTTCGATCTTGACGTTGGAGTTGTCCACGAAAAGTGAACCTTTGCTCCTGCCATCTTGCCTCCCAGCAAGTCACCGGCCATTTGCCGGCGGCCACATGGTCGCACGGCACGGCACCAAGACTTGTCCTCTCCTTCCCTAGTAAATCTGATCCCGGGGACAAAACGGGGACCTTACGACGGGTCAAACAGGGATACGGGGGGACACTCGGGGACAATGCGGGGACAGCACGCGACCCAGAAAGACAAAAGACCGACTCGTTGAGTCGGGCTTTTTGCTCTCTAAGGTGTTGATTTACTTAGATATGTTGGCGGAGTGGACGGGACTCGAACCCGCGACCCCCGGCGTGACAGGCCGGTATTCTAACCAACTGAACTACCACTCCATGTGATGCGTCCGGCCTTCCGGCTGAACGCTCTCACCTTTTACCTAATTACTAACTCGGCCGCTTGCTTAGCCGTTTATCTAGCCGATCATTCAGCCAAAAAATTGGCGTCCCCTAGGGGATTCGAACCCCTGTAATCACCGTGAAAGGGTGGTGTCCTAGGCCTCTAGACGAAGGGGACAAAAACAGTTTTTTCTAAAAACGATCTCAATCTTGAACCGCGCACCACCTTCAACTTTTCAGTCTTTGGTGGAGGTAAGCGGGATCGAACCGCTGACCTCTTGCATGCCATGCAAGCGCTCTCCCAGCTGAGCTATACCCCCGATTTTGCTGTTGTTTTGATCTCGTACTGGCCTCGTACGGACCTGACAAAAGCAGCAATCCGCTGTTCAAGCAAGACCATGATTATAGCCACGGAATCACGCTGCCTGCAATCTGGCTATTGCAGCTTCCTTGGGGAAAAGCTCAAGAACAGCATCGACCGACGGGGTTTGCGCACGACCACACAGAACGACGCGCAGCGCCGGCGCCAGTTGCGGCATCTTGACGTTGTGTTCGGTCAGCGTTTCTTTGATTGCGGCGCTGATGGCGGCCTTGTTCCAGGTCGTTGTCGACAACTTGATGGCCAGGCCTCGCACTGCAGGGCGGATGGTGACGGTCAGGTAAGCGGCCGTGTCTTCCGAGCTGGCCTGCACCGGGCCGAAATACATGCTGAGCCAATGAGCCAAATCAACGGTTGTGGTGCAGCGGTCTTTGAACAGTGAGCAAAGCGGCATCACGTTCGCCTGCGTGGCTTGGAGATGCCCTAGTTTGTTCAATTGCACCGCCACCAAATTGGCCAACATGCCTTCATCCAGCACTTTCAGGTACTGCGCATTGACCCAGTCCAGCTTGGCCGGATCCCACTGCGCTGGGCTTTTTGACAAATGTTTGCCGTCAAACCAGCCGACCAACTGTTCGCGCGAAAACAGTTCTTCGTCGCCGTGGCTCCAGCCCAAGCGCGCCAAGTAATTCAGCATGGCGTCGGGCAAGTAGCCGGCGTCTTCGTAGGCCGTGACGCTGATCGCGCCGCGTCGCTTGGACAGCTTTTGCCCGTCGTCGCCCAAGATGACCGGGATATGCCCAAACAGTGGCAACGGCGCACCCAAAGCTTTGAAGATGTTGATCTGCCAGGGCGTGTTGTTGACATGCTCGTCGCCGCGAAAAACGTGGCTGATCTCCATGTCCCAATCGTCTACCACCACGCAGAAGTTGTAGGTGGGAATGCCGTCGGCGCGCACGATGATGAGGTCATCGATCTCGCGGTTGGCAATGCTGATGGGACCCTTGACCAAGTCGTCCCAGGTGACGATGCCCTCGGACGGATTGGCGAAGCGCACGACAAAAGGCACGCCGTCAGGAACCGGTGGCAACACCTTGCCAGGTGCAGGCCGCCACCGACCGTTGTAGTGAGTCTTTTCTCCGCGAGCGCGCTGGGCTTCGCGTTCGCCGTCCAGCTCTTGCGGAGTGCTGTAGCAGCGATAGGCACTGCCGTTGGCAATCATTTGATCGACAACAGTTTGATAACGCGCCAAGCGCTGCATTTGGTAGATCGGGCCTTCATCGAAATTCAAGCCCAGCCATTTCATGGACTGCAATATTTGATCGACTGAATCTTGCGTGGACCGCGCCACATCGGTGTCTTCTATGCGCAGCACGAATTCCCCGCCGAAATGGCGCGCATAGGCCCAGGAATAAAGTGCGGTGCGAGCCGTGCCCAGATGCAAAGAACCAGTCGGCGACGGGGCAATGCGAGTGCGGATTTTTCTGGCGATGGCGGTGGTCATGATCAAAGCGAAAGCGAGCTGAGCCCGCGCAACAAATCAGTTTTCAAGTCTTCGATGTCGTCCAAGCCCACCGCCACGCGCACCATGGCTTGGGAAATTCCTGCCGCTTGGCGCTGGGCGTCGGTCAAGCGGCCGTGAGAGGTGCTGGCGGGGTGTGTGATGGTGGTTTTGGTGTCGCCCAAGTTGGCAGTGATCGAGCACACCTGCGTGCTGTCGATGACGTGAAACGCGCCTTGTCGCTGCACCTCTGGATCGCTGGACTTCGCGCCTTTGACGATGAACGACAGCACCGCGCCGCCGCAGCCCGACTGCTGCGCCATGGCCAGTTCATGTTGAGGGTGCGACTTCAAACCCGGGTAAAAAACCTTTTCCACCATGGGCTGCGCTTCGAGCCACGTGGCCAAGGCCAGTGCGCTGGCGCTTTGCGCGCGCATGCGGATGCTGAGCGTTTCCAAGCCTTTCAACACCACCCACGCATTGAAGGGCGAAAGGCTCATGCCCGCGCTGCGCATCACCGGCACAAATTTTTCAGTGACCAGCTGTTCGCTGGCGCACAGTGCGCCTGCAATCACCCTGCCCTGGCCATCCAAATACTTGGTGCCGGAATGGATGACGATGTCGGCACCATATTCGACGGGGCGCTGCAGTGCCGGCGAGCAAAAGCAGTTGTCGACTGCCAGCCATGCGCCTGCGGCTTTGGCGATGGCTGACAGGGCCTTGATGTCACAGACATCGGTCAGCGGGTTGGTGGGCGACTCGGCAAAAAGCAGCTTGGTGTTGGGCTTCACCGCAGCTTGCCACTCGGCCACATCGGTCTGCGACACGAAGGTGGTCTGCACACCGAACTTGCCGAACTCGCGGCTCAGCAACATGATGGTGGCGCCAAAAACACTCTGCGAACAAATGACGTGATCGCCGGCTTTGAGCAGACCCATTCCGAGCAACAGCGTCGCACTCATTCCGCTGGAGGTCGCAATGCAGGCTTCGGTTTTTTCCAGTGCGGCCAAGCGGCGCTCAAACATCATCACCGTCGGGTTGGTGAAGCGCGAATAGGTGAAGGCCTCTTCTTCGTTGGCGAAGCGCCCGGCCGCCGTGGCGGCATTCGGCTGCACGAAGCTGCTGGTCATGAACAGCGCTTCAGAGTTTTCGCCCCACTGGGTGCGCGGCAAGCCTTCGCGAACGGCCAAAGTGTCTGGGCGCAGGTCGTCGGGCAAGGCCACGCGCGGAATTTTCTTGATTGCCATCAGCGCTGCTCCTCGGCATCTTGCAAAGCCAAACGCGAACGGTTGGGCGAGTCTTCGTCGTCTGCTTGCGTCAACTGCGTTTTCCGCTGCGTGGCAATGGCATCGAAGTCGGCGGCGCTGACATCGCCGGTGATGTAGTGGCCATCAAAGCACGACGCTTCGAAGCTTTGAATCAGCGGGTTCAGCGCTCCCACCACACGTTTCATCGCGGCCACGTCCTGGTAGATGAGTGCATCGGCGCCAATGAACTGGCGTATCTCTTCAATGCTGCGGTTGTGCGCGATCAATTCGGCGTTGGTGGGCATGTCGATACCGTACACATTCGGGAAGCGCACCGGCGGCGCAGCAGACGCCATGTAGACCTTGCGAGCACCAGCGTCGCGCGCCATTTGCACGATCTCTTTGGACGTGGTGCCGCGCACGATGGAATCGTCGACCAGCAACACGTTGCGGCCCTTGAATTCGACTCCGATGGCGTTGAGCTTTTGGCGCACCGACTTCTTGCGCACACCCTGGCCCGGCATGATGAAGGTGCGACCGACATAGCGGTTTTTCACAAAGCCTTCGCGGTAGGGTTTACCGATTTTTTGCGCCAACTGCATGGCCGACGGGCGGCTGGATTCAGGGATGGGAATGACGACATCAATCTCATTGGGCGGCATGGTGGAAATCAGGCGCTGCGCCAAGGTTTCGCCCATGTTCAGACGTGCTTGATAGACCGAAACGCCGTCCATCACAGAGTCGGGCCGGGCCAAATAAACAAACTCAAACATGCAGGGGTTCAGGCTGGGGTGGTCGGCGCATTGCTGTGCATGAAGCTGGCCTTGCAAATCTACAAAAATGGCTTCGCCCGGCGCGACATCGCGCATCACTTTGTGGCCGGTGCCCTCAATGGCGACCGATTCACTCGCCACCATCACGGCGTGCTCGTCTTCGCTGGAGCCCACTCCAAAACACAGAGGGCGGATGCCGAAGGGATCACGAAACGCCAGCAAACCGTAGCCGGCAATGAGTGCCACCACCGAGTAGGAACCTTTCAGGCGCTTGTGCACCGCGCGCACCGCGTTGAAGACTTCCTCGGGCGACAAGGGCAGGTCGCGCGCGGCCATGTCCAACTCGTGCGCAAGGATGTTCAGCAGCACCTCCGTGTCGCTGTCGGTGTTGATGTGGCGGCGGTCCACGTCAAATAATTCTTTGCGCAGTGCCGGCGCGTTGGTGAGGTTGCCGTTGTGAACCAGCACGATGCCAAAAGGTGCGTTCACGTAAAAGGGCTGCGCTTCTTCTTCGCTGTACGCGTTACCTGCCGTGGGGTAGCGCACTTGTCCCAAACCGACCTTGCCAGGCAGACCGCGCATGTTGCGAGTACGAAAAACGTCTCGCACCATGCCGCGCGCCTTGTGCATGAAACACTTGGTGCCCTCCATGGTGACGATTCCGGCAGCGTCTTGACCGCGGTGTTGCAGCAGCAACAGAGCGTCGTAAATCAACTGGTTGACGGGGGCTTTGGAGATCACTCCGACGATGCCGCACATGGGTTGATCCTTGGTTCAAAAACGCACTGACTGAGTAACGACAAAAACGCGGCAAATCCACACAACCGCAGCCTCAGGCGGACAAACCAACCTTGGAAAAGCGTTCATAAAAATCTGCTGGCAACACGGCCTTCAAACCCAACAACAGGTCCTGCGTCCACGCGGCCACATGCGACTGCTGCCACATTGCGGTTTTGGCCATCGGTGTCAAACCCACGACGGTGGCGATTGCCAGCAACAGCACCATGGCTCGGACCAAACCAAACACGCCGCCCATCAAACGGTCGGCTGCACTGATGCCAGGAACCGCGCGAATAAGCATGCGAATCAGTTTGGAAGCGATGCCCCAGATGAGCAAGAACGCGATGAAAGAAAGAGCAAACGAAGCAGCGTAATTCAACGTCGAACCCGGCGCCCCGACGGGCACTGCAAAAGGCACATAGGTTGACCACTGCGGCGCAAACCACTGCGCCGCGAAATAGGCCGCTATCCAACCTGCAACCGACAGCACTTCAAAAACCAAGCCGCGCCATAAACCCAGCAAAACTGAAAACACGACGACAGCAATCAAGCTCCAGTCCAGCCAGCCCCAATCTGCAACGCTGGAGGTGATGTTCACAGCAGCCAAGTTCACAAAGTCAGCAACACGGCCGTAAAGCCACCAGCCGTCAATTTGGTTTTGGCTTGCTCGGCCTCTTCCTTGGTGACGTAAGGCCCCACGCGCACCCGTATGCGTTTGCCAGCGGGCGTTTCAGCCACTTGCACATACGTTTTAAGACCCAGCTTTTCCACCTTCAAGCGCGTTGTGCGGGCTGCCTCGTTCTCAGAAAAGGCACCCACTTGCACCACAAACCGGCCACTTTCCTTTGAAGCCTCCGCTTTGGGCGCTTCAGCCGCGGTCGTGGGCTTGGATTCCAACAACGCTTTGGCCCGATCACCGTCAAATGTTGCCGCGGGCGGCTTGACAGCCACTTTCGCCGGAGTGGAAGCGGCAGCCACTGCTGCTGAGGCCGGCCTCTCTGCGGCTTTCAGCGTGGGTGCAGTAGTCGGCACAGGCAGAGATGAAACCGCCGCCGGTGCACGGTTAGGCGCAATGACCTCTTCGATCAGTGCAGGCGCCACAGGCACAGGCACAGGCACAGGCACAGGCTGCACAGACGAAGTCGCATTTGCAGTGGCGGCAATCGGGGCGGTCGGGGTGGGCGCAACCGCCAACGCAGAGGCTGGCGCCGATGCCTGCGCTGGTGTTTTGGCCGCGGGCATGGCCAATGGCGGCAAGCCTTCCTTGCGCGGTATCTCTATGGGAATGTCTACTGGAATGGGGCGCGGTTGTGTCTCGAACACCAAGGGAAAACCAATGACGCCCACGACCACCAGCACCGCCGCGCCGATCAAGCGCCTGCGCGCGCGCACACGTGCTTGTTGGACAGTGCTGACATCAGCTTCGGGACCAGACGCACTTGAAACGCTGATGGCCGAGCGTCTTAAATTCGAAAACCAACCCATGGCTGCATGTTCCGTTTCAGCGTGGTTTCAAGCTTGCAGAAGCAACAGCGCGCGGACAAAATTCAACAGCGACTTGGACTGGAATTGACGTGATGCGAACCTTGCGGCGGTGGCTGGGGCAGCGTTTTTCAGGCAGTTCGAACGGCATGTTTGGCCGCTAATTTCGGCGTGCCATTTTTCAACACGCCGCCCACTGCGTAGAACGATCCGAAGACAACGATTCTATCAGTGGGGTCGGCTGCAGCGACCGCGGCACTGAGGGCTTGCGCGGGGTCTGCGTGGCACAACACGGTGACGGGCCCGGGGCCTTTGAGCGCCAGGCCAGCATGCAGCTCGCGCAACTCAGCCGCTGTCGCAGCGCGAGGCGTGGGCAGGTCGGTGAAATGCCAGGTGTCCACGGTGGGTGCCATGCGCTGAAATATCTCGGCGATGGCTTTGTCCCGCATTGCACCAAACACCACGTGCGTGCGCGGATGGAAGCCCATGTTGTCGAGGTTTTGTGCCAACGCCGCCACCGCATGCGGGTTGTGCGCCACGTCCAACACCAACGTGGGTTGACCCGGCACGATCTGAAAACGGCCCGGCAGCTCGACCATGCCCAGCCCGCTGCGAACAGCCTGCGCGGTGATCGGCAACTGCTCTCGCAGCGCCTCGAACACCGCCAGCGCGCCCGATGCATTGATGAGCTGATTGGCGCCTCGCAGCGCCGGATAAGCCAGACCGTTGTAACGCTTGGCGCGACCCGCCCAGCTCCATTGCTGCTTGTCGCCGGTGTAGTTGAAGTCGCGACCAAAACACCAAGTTGGCGCACCTATCGCGGCCGCATGATCGAGCATGCTTTGCGGAGGCATCGGATCGCTGATGACCACCGGTTTTGCGGGCCGCATGATGCCGGCCTTCTCGAAGCCGATGAGTTCGCGCGTACCGCCGAGGTACTCCATGTGGTCGAGGTCGATGCTGGTGAAGACGGCACAGTCGCCGTCAAAAATATTCACCGCATCCAAGCGGCCACCCAAGCCCACTTCGAGAATCACCAGGTCCAGATCGGCCAGCGACAACAGCCGTGCGATGGCCAGAAAAGTGAATTCGAAATAGGTCAGACTGATGTCGCCCCGAGCCGCTTCCACGGCAGCAAAGTGCGGCAGTAGATCAGCGCCCTCCACCGTGGCGCCGTTGACGCGGCAACGCTCTTCAAAGTGCACCAAATGCGGCTTCGAGTACAGGCCTGCTCGGTAACCCGCTTGCAGCGCGATCGACTCCAACATGGCGCAGGTTGAACCTTTGCCGTTGGTGCCCGCCACGATGACCAACGGCACCTTGAAGCTCAGCGCCATGCGGTCCTTGACGGCACGCACGCGGCTTAGGCCCATGTCGATTTCAGTCGGGTGCATTTGCTCGCATCGGGCGAGCCAAGCTTCAAGCGTGGTGGGCAGAGACATCCATATTCCCAAAGTAAAAAGGGAGCTCGCGCTCCCTTTGATAAAAACAGCTGCGAATCAGTCGTCGCTGTCCGGCACATAAGCCGCCATGCCGGCTGCAATCTCGCGCTTGGCTTCTTCGGGGCCTTCCCAGCCTTTGACCTTGACCCACTTGTTCGGCTCCAGGTCTTTGTAGTGCTCAAAGAAATGCTGAATGGTTTTCAAGCGCAGCGCGTTCATGTCTTCGGGCTTCTGCCAATGGGTGTAGATCGACAAAATTTTGTCGATCGGCACGGCCAGCAATTTGCTGTCGCCACCGGCCTCGTCTTCCATCTTCAACACACCGATGGCGCGGCAGGTCACCACCACGCCGGGGGCCAACGGGAAAGGCGTGATGACCAACACGTCCACAGGATCGCCGTCGTCCGACAGCGTTTGCGGGATGTAGCCGTAGTTGCACGGGTAGTGCATGGCGGTGGTCATGAAGCGATCGACAAACAGCGCGCCGCTTTCCTTGTCCACCTCGTACTTGATCGGGTCCGCGTTCATCGGGATTTCGATGACGACGTTGAACTGTTCGGGGGCATTCTTGCCGGGAGGGATGTTGTTCAGGCTCATGGGCGAGGTCTCAGCTATTGAAATGGGTATCGCAAGTGCAAATTGGAATTCTAGTTGGCGTGCCCGCCGCGAATCTGACGGCACAAAGACAAACCACGTTTACCCGAGTCATGGGTAAACACTCACCCGCCGCAAAACTTCGCCGCTTGCCCTTCCCTTAGCATCGCCGCAGCGGCTCGCCCGCACAAAGCGAGCGCTTTTCCGCGTCACCTGCGGCGCGGCAACACATCGAAGGAGACAGCTTTATGTCGACGAGTTTGGCGCTTTACTTCGCCCTCGCCTGCGGCCTCGCCGCCGTGGCTTATGGTTTCATTCAACGCAGTTGGATCTTGAGTCAGGACGCGGGCAATGCCCGCATGCAGGAGATCGCTGCAGCGATTCAGCAAGGTGCGGCGGCCTACCTCGCCCGCCAGTACAAGACGATCGCCTTGGTCGGCATCGTGCTGGCCATCCTGATCGCCGTGTTCCTCGACCAGATGACGGCAGCGGGCTTTGTGCTTGGCGCGGTGTTGTCGGGCGCCTGTGGCTTTATCGGCATGAATGTGTCGGTCAAGGCCAATGTGCGCACCGCGCAGGCGGCCACCAAGGGCATCGGCCCGGCGCTGGCCGTGGCCTTCAAGGGCGGTGCCATCACCGGCATGTTGGTGGTCGGCCTGGGCCTCTTGGGTGTCAGCCTGTTTTTCTGGTTTTTGAGCGGCGGAGAGAGGGTTGATCCGGCCACGCTGAAGCCGCTGTTGGGCTTTGCCTTCGGCTCGTCGCTGATTTCGATCTTCGCGCGGCTGGGCGGCGGCATCTTCACCAAGGGCGCCGACGTCGGTGCCGACCTGGTCGGCAAGGTCGAAGCCGGCATCCCCGAGGACGACCCGCGCAACCCGGCGGTGATTGCCGACAACGTCGGTGACAACGTGGGCGACTGCGCCGGCATGGCGGCCGATCTGTTCGAGACCTATGCGGTGACCTTGATCGCCACGATGGCCCTGGGCGCCCTGGTGGTGACGGGCGCGGCGATGCAGGCGGTGCTTTACCCGCTGATGCTGGGCGGCGTGTCC
>JBBRGA010000105.1:0-11996 GCA_038241115.1 Burkholderiales bacterium
AACGCCTTGCAATAACTCCGCGGCAATCAAGTCGCCAACCGCGATGCGGGTTCGGCCAAAAAGCGAGTCCAGAAGAGCTACCTGCGGCGTGTCCGCCGAGCGAAAGTAATCGACCCACACGCTCGAAACGACAAGAATCACCTGTCAGTCCTCAGGGCGTTCAGGTCCCCTTCCCAGGGAATATTGCCTCGCAGCTCTCGCGCTTTCTCTTGAGCACGGAGGTCAAGCAAGGTCCGCAGCCCAAGCTCAACCGCTTCCTTCTTGGTCTTCGCACCGGTTGCACGAAGCGCATCTTTCATGAGCTTGTCATCTATCTCAATGTTCGTACGCATTATGTGTACCTCAGCGAGTTCAGGTACACATTTTATCACCGCGTTTATCACTGCCGAAACACGGAAGCCTGGCCCCTTGCTCAATCGGCGCGCAAACGGCATGTCAGGTTGGCCATCAAGCGCTGGGCAAGTGCCCAATTTTGCGATTACCGTTCAACGCGCCTTGCCATCGTCGTCCGCTTCGCTCGAACGTTGGACACCACAAGGGAGATCGCGGTGAAGCTCTGGACAGGAACCACCGAAGAGGGCGTCCTTGCATTCCTTAGGCGTCGTAATCACAACCCGCTCGACATCTGCGTGGACATCTGCGCTTTATGTAGCTACACTAAAGCGTGAGAGTCGACTTCGATCCGGCCAAGGACCGCCTCAACACCGAGAAGCATGGGCTGTCGCTGGCACTCGCCGCCTCGCTTGAATGGGACGAAGCTCTTCTCTGGATAGATGAACGCAGGGACTACGGCGAGTACCGTGTCCTGGCACTCGCGCCAAAGACTGGAATCCTCTACTACGTCGCCTTCGTGGACAGAGGCGAAGTTAGAAGAATCATCAGCCTGCGGCGCGCCAACCGTCGAGAGGTGAAGCGCTATGTCCAAACAAGTGAAGAAGACTCCGATTCAGATGCCTAGCGTTGCAGAAGATCGAAAGATCACCGCTGCAGCAAAGTCTGACCCAGACGCCCAACCTCTGAGCGCTAACGAGCTGGCCGCAATGGTTCCGGCGCGGGCGCTGCGCGGGCGCCCTCCTTTGGCAAACAAGAAGCAGTTGGTTTCGGTGCGCTACAGCCCGGAGGTCATCAGCTTCTTCCGCTCCACTGGCGAAGGCTGGCAGGCCCGCATGGACGGAGTCCTTAAGCAGTACATCGAAAAACAGGGCAGGCGTCGTGCGCGCGGCGACGCCTAACTTTCGTCGTATTCGCTCAAGCGGCGCGCCTACGGCATGTCACCCGCTTGCTTCATAAGTTAAGTCGCACGAACCCACCCACGCCGCTCTTCTGCCGTGAAATAGCGGTCTCGGATGACCTTGCTGCCCCCACGCAGCTGATCCGTTCTGCGTACGCCCCACATGCTGCAGGCGGTTTGCGCTACTGGGCCACGCATCAGTCCACGGAAGACATCGCCAAGCCACTGGCATCAGGCCACGGCTTCGTGGGCGAACTCAATGGAGAAGTGGTCGCAACGGTCACTCTCATGCGGCCGCAGCCCGCCTCCAAAGTCGAACTCTTGCGGGAGCCTGGTACGTGGTCTTTTGGGCAGTTCGCCGTCGCACCCGAGCACAATCTCAAGGGCCTCGGCAAGCAAATCCATGACTTCGTAGTCGCCTACGCCGCCGCTCATGGCTGCACCAAGATGGCGCTGCACACAGCGCAACCAGCGGCGGCCTTGATCGCCACGTACCAGTCTTGGGGTTAGGCGCTGGTGGGCACATGTGACTGGCGCCCCCACACAAACTTCCTGAGCGTGCTCATGTCAAAGCCGCTCACGGCAACGCCCAGCGCGAGCGTGGCCTGACCTCACGCGCAAGCGTAGCGCCAACGGCAGGTTGCGAAACCCGGTCTGAAGCGCCAAGTACTAGGTGCGGGGGACGAAGTAAGTTTTTAATTCGGGCGTGGGCGTCAAGGTTGGGTTTGCCTCGCGCGGCCCGGGAAGAAGGCGTTGGTGCGCGCGATGTAATCGCGGTAGCCGGGGCGCCGCTCGGTCATGTCGTGCTCCAACAGCGCCACGCCCGAGACCTTCAACAGCAGTACCGTCATCAGCGCGGGCGAGGCGATCGCCCACCATGCCTGCATCGACATGGCGATCAAGTAAATGCCCCACCACACGCAGAATTCACCGAAGTAGTTGGGGTGGCGCGAGGTGCGCCAAAGGCCGCGGTCCATGACCTGACCTTTATGGGCCGGGTCGGCTTTGAATCGGGCCAGTTGCCAGTCGGCCACGGCTTCAAATGAAATGCCGAAAGCGACCACGCAGACGCCCAGGGTGTCGATCCAGTTCCACGGATTCGTGTTGATGAAGGCGGCCAGCGTCGACAGGGAAACAACCCAAGCCAGCAGAACCTGCAAGCCGAACACCATCACCAGGCTCGTCCAGCGAAATTTAGGCCCGTTGCGATCACGCATGGCCTTGTAGCGACGGTCTTCAGGCTCGCCCCAACTGCGCCAGGTGATGTGGGCCGACAGGCGCAACGCCCAGACAGCAACAAGGAAGACCACCACCACGGCGCGGGGGCCGGTCTGCGGCGCGGCGATGAAGTGAGTTGCCGCAGCCAGCAGGATAAAAAGGGGCCACAGGCTGTCGGCGATGCTGACGTCGTTTTTGATCAGGCTCGCCAGCCAGGCACCGACAGCCAGAACGGCTATCGGCAGCAACGCGTGCAGTGCGAGCATTTCGGTGATCCGTCGGTAACGCTCAGCGACACCTACACCGTCTATTGAGCGCCGTGACCAGGCTCTTGAAATTGCCCTCAGCCACCGCGGTGTCAACGATGTCCGCAGCTTGGGTTGACATTGCGGCCAGCGCGAGCGAGTTGGCAGTGAAGATGTCTTTCTTCATCAGTTCTTTCGATAAAGGGCTGCGGCAACCCTGCGCTTGACGGCACCGCAGCGGTTGATGAATCTATGGGAGTCAGGCCGGCGGCATCAGCACTGCGTCGACGCAATGGATCACGCCGTTGCTGCATTCGATGTCGGTCTTGGTGACGTGAACGTTGCCGTTGAGCTTCACTCCGCCTTGTGTACCGATCTTCAACTCGGCGCCGTTGACCGTCTTGGCCGACTTGCCGTCCATCTTCATCACGTCGGCAGCCATCACCTTGCCGCTGACCACGTGGTAAGTGAGGATGCCCTTGAGCTTGGGTATGTCCTTGAGCAGCGCGTCCACTGTGCCGGCTGGCAGTTTGGCGAAGGCCTCGTCGGTAGGCGCAAACACGGTGAAGGGGCCTGTGCCTTTGAGCGTGTCTACCAAGCCTGCGGCTGTCAACGCAGCGGCCAAAGTTTTGAAGTTGCCGGCGGCAACGGCTGTGTCGATGATGTTGTGCATATAGGTGTCCTGGTTCAAACGGGCTGCTTGAAAGGATGTTCAGCAGGGCCCGATGCCGGTGGAATGCAACGGCAAGGAGCGATAGTGCGTGCCACGCGGCAACCCGTCGGTGCGACAGCCCACATAGCAGCCAAGCGCAAAAACACGTCGTTGGTTTGGGAATGCGGCAGTGCGAAGGCTGCAAGATGCCCCCTCTGCGGGCCGCCTTGACATGTGTAATCGAGCCGTTCAATCAGCGCGCTATTCAGTTGACGCTGCGCGAGGCCTCACCCCAAAACTTGTGGATTGAGCTGCCAGATCGAAAAGTTGAGTGCGCCAGCGAAGCTGACCCACAGCAGATACGGAATGAGCAGAGCGCCTGCCAGGGGGCGAATGCGCCAGAAAGCCACCATGGTCGCCACCACGAGCACCCAGAGCAGCAGGATGTCGGCGAATGCCAAAGCGCCTTGGCTCCACGCAAAGAAGAGCCATGTCCACAGGGCGTTCACCGCCAGCTGCAATACAAACAAGGACAGTGCCGCGCGGGTTGCGCGCGAGTTGTCGGCGCGCCAGACCAGCCAGGCGGCGATGCCCATCAAGGCGTACAGGACGGTCCAGACCGGTCCAAAGACCGAGGGCGGCGGAGCCCAACTGGGCTGAGACAGCTGCCCATAAAAAGGAGCGGCGCGTATCGACGCCACGGCACCGATGCCAGAGGCGACAAAACTGATGGCAAGCCAAACAAGCAGGCCAACAGCCTGCCTGGTCTTTGACGGGGTTGATGCGCGGTCAAGTGAACTCGCGGGGCTGTGAAGGGAGAGTTTCTTGGCGGGTGCGGTCATGGAACCTCCTGGTTTGGTAACGCTGAACTGCGTGCGGTAGTGCAACGGCAATTTGGCAACGTATCTACCCTGCGCTTTTCCCGTGCTTTCGTCCGTGTGTTGGCGTACGCAATCGGCTGCGTGAGAAATGTAGCGAACTACTCCGATCGCTTGAGCAAGACAACATGGGAAACGCTTGCGACTGATCGACCAGACCCAACGATGTAGCTTTCGAATTGCGCGCCTGAGCTAAAAGACCGAGCCACCGCGAATTGGCCCTCGTACTGCCAACGATTTGACGCGCGCTTCAAGAACACAGGAATCGCGAGTCGCTGAAGCGCGAACTGTCCACTGACGGGGCTTGTGCGTGCGCCTCGACCACAAAGTACCACCTCAGGAGCCTGTGGACTGAACGCTTTGCTCAGACAAGCCGCCACGATGGCGCCGTTGTGGGTGGGCAAGCACGACACGACGCTGCCGCCGAGGTGTGCATGAATCTCACCGCGTGTGTATTCACAGCCGACGGTGAACACTACTTCAAGGTTTTCTTGGACTTGGCAGTCTTGCTGGACTTCTCAAAGTCCTCGGTGCTGGGTGCACCCGGCTCTGAGGGCTTGCGCATGTGCTCCTTGCTGCCTCGGGCGATGCGCTCTTTTTTCGCGCGGATGTTGGCGTACAAACCGGGTTTGGCAGTGGTCATCTGGGGTTCCTTTTGTCGGCCTGCGAATGGTTAGCGAGCGTCATTGCCTGATCTGCAGTACCCGCGGCCGCGAATTCAAGATTACGCCTACAGGCAGCAGCCTCTACTCGAGTGGCAAAGTGCCAGAACCGCCTTTAAACAAACGCGTGTTGTCTTTAATTCGGCGAAACCACCACGCCCTTCCAGAACGCCATGCGGCCCTTGATGTTGGCCGCGGCCTCCAGCGGCTCGGGGTAGTACCAAACCGCGTTCTCGTTCAGGTCGCCGTTGACCATCAAGCTGTAGTAGTGCGCCTGGCCTTTCCAGGCGCAGCCGCTGCGGTGGTTGCTGAAGGTGATGTAGTCACGGTTCAGGCTGTCGGCGGGGAAATAGTGGTTGCCTTCAACGATGACGGTGTCGGTGCTTTCGGCGATGGTGGCGCCGTTCCAGGTGGCTTTCATGATGTGTCCTTGTTGGGGTGGGTGAGTCGGCTTTTGACGGTCAAGCGTACAACGCCAGCGCCTTCGTCAAGCGCGCGTTGATCGAAGCCACCAGCGCTTTGTCGGCCATCACGGTCACGCTGTCGCCGTGGCGCAGTATGTCCATCGTCAACTCGGTGGCGTCGCTGTAGGGCACTTGAAGTTCATAGCGGCCGTCGGGCAGCCAGCGCGACTTTTGTTGGGCGTGCCACTCTTCGTTGGCCACCCACTGTGCCGCTTCGGTGTTGAACACCAGGGTGGCCCAGCGCAGCTTGGCTGATGCGCCGCCGTAAATGCCGTAGCCCGCGTCCAGCGCGCCTTCCAGGTCTTTTACGGCCACACTGCGAGCCTTGGTTTCCAGCGGCGTAGCCGCTTGAACAGCGTCCAGCGCAAAGCGGCGCAGGCCCTCGCTGGCGTGGCACCACGCGTCCAGATACCAGGTGTTGCGGTAGTTCACCAGGCGCTGCGGTGACACCTCGCGCTCGCTGGTGCTGCGGTCGCTGCGCTTGAAGTAGCGCAGCCACACGCGTTTGCGCTGCACCAGCGCGCTGCCCAGCAATTCAAAGTGGCGGCTGGGCACGCGCCGGCGCGCGGTAGAAATCACTTTGACGCGGCGCATCAGTTCGCGCGCTTCGCTTTCGTCTGCGCCCAACATGCCTTGCAGCTTGTCGATCATGGGTTGCAAATGGCGTGACAACACGCCGTCGTCGTCCAGGCCCGCCATGAGTTGGTGCATGGTCAGCAGCGCGTGGATTTCTTTCTCGCTAAACCACATGCCCGGCAGCTCATGGCGAACGGTTTTGGCATTGCCAGCGCTGGCGGCCTCAAAGCGGTAGCCGTTGTCCAAGCGGTCGTAGACGATGGGCGCGTCGAGGCGGTCACGCAGAAATTGCAGGTCGCGTTTCAGCGTCGCGGGTGACACCGCCAAATCGTGCAGCAACACCGCAAAGCTGACGCAGCCACGGCTGCGCAACAGCCGCTCAATTTTGTAAAAGCGTTCGGTCCTGTCCATGACTTGTTCTCGTTGAGTTTGGTGTTTGCGGTGTTTTCGATGGTTTTGGTGGTTGACTTATACCGTGCAACTGGCTCACCAGGTGAGCCAGTGGATCAAAACAGCGCGAAGCATAGATCAAAAAAGCCAAAAAAATCTCAGGGGGTGGCTCACGCCATGAGCGAGTGATCTTGAACACTCTCTTCATCGCGGCATGTCGCCGCGGCTCAGCAGGACTCGACCATGACATCTCACAGCCTTTCTGTCGCCTCTCTTGTTGCCTCTTCGGCATTGCCTCTGGCTGCTGCGTGGCCAGATGCCCCCCATCGCGGCAGCGCGTTCAACCCACCCACACCCCCACCCGCACCCGCACCCAGCCTGACCCACCACGAGCACATCGGCTTCGAGCTGGGTTGGGACTACGCCCACCACCACCTCTGCCCGCCCGCGCCCTACGCGCAAGACCCTTCGCCTTTGTTCACCGGGCTGCTCGCCGGCCAGGCGGCCTTTGGCGACCGCGCCCTCCAACCCACTCGCTTTGTGCGCAAGTGGCTGCAGTTGCGCCTGCACGCGTGGCTGCGTGGTCGAAGCGTCGAACTGCTGCAAGTCACGCCTCACTATTTGCAGCAGCTCGACGTGAGCCACTGCCCCATACGTAGGGTGGCGCTCAGTGCGGCCGCGGCCGACGGCTCGCACGTCGACGGCTTGACCGGCGCCAGCGGCGCCAGCGGCGGTGTCGACGCGTCGGTCGACCGCGTGCGCAACGACGCCGGCTACGCCGCCGGCAACTTGGCCGTCATGAGCACGCAGGCCAACCACGCCAAAGCGGCTTACGGGTTTCGCGACGCGATGAAATTTGCGCGCGAGTTGGAAGCGGGGAAAGGGTCGGGCAAAGAGGCCGGCAAGCACGCCGCAGTGGGCGGCATACACGGCTTGACCGCTGCGCAGTGGAGTCGCGTGGCCGTGCTGTGCAGCTTGGTGGAGCCGCTGGGCCACGATGAAGCCTGCGGCTTGCCGATGCTGTTGCTGCCGCCCAACCGGCTGCATTTGCTGAACCCTGCGCAGGCGTTGCAAGCCTTTGTGAGCCAACAGTTGTTGAAGCCGGGTTGGAGTCAGCGCGTCAGCCGCATGGAAGCGCTGCTTCCCGGCAAAGCTTCGCGGCGCGCGTTCCGGGATTTCTTCCACGCGCTGTTGCCGCGCGTGCTGGAAGCCGGCCGCACCCAAGAGGCTCACCGCGCCCGTTGGGCCATTGAAGATGCGTGGCGCAACCCGTTGGTGCTGGCGCGTTGGTCGGCCTTTGCGCGCCAGCTCAGCGCAGCGCAGTGCGAAGCGCTGGTGGTGCGAGCTTCGGCGCGTCAGCTGGGTGCGCTCAGTGCGCATCAGCACACAGAAGCGCAGGCCACCGAAGGCTGGAATTTGGCTTCGCGCGGCTATGTGCCGCACGGCGTGTTGATGGAAAGGTCTGACAGATCTGATCGGTCTGATGAGTCGGACAGATCGGAAAACGCGGACAGATCGGAAGGAGCGAACAGGGCGACCAGAACGGACCGAGCGGACCGAGCAGACCGAGCAGACCGATCCGCGCGCCAGCCCCAGCCCATTCAAGCGCTGCTGCCGCTGTGATGGCCAGAGCGTCGGCGCGCTATGCGCCCATGAATCGCGTTTTCCGGGCTTAGAGTGGCAGCCCAATCAGCACCCGGAGCCCCGCATGGGAATGCCATCCACCGCCGCCGTCACCCATGCTGCGCCAGACGCCGAATACCTGATGCGCGACACCACCTCGCATGCAGCGGCGTCTAGTGCAGCCTACAAAACCAGCATCCTGCGCAGCCCGCGCTTGGCGCCGATATCGCTGCAAAATTCATTGTCGGAAGTCACCGCGCCGGTGTTTCGTGCCAATGAGTTGGGGCCGCTCGACCACGACCTCATCAGCAATTCGCGCGCCGAAGGCCCACTCGCCGGCTTGCCCATCGGCGAGCGCATCGTCGTTCACGGCTATGTGCACGACCAACTTGGCCGGCCTGTGAAAAACGCGCTGGTCGAGGTGTGGCAGTGCAACGCCAGCGGCCGTTACCGGCACAAAAAAGACCAATACATCGGCGCGCTCGACCCTAACTTTGCGGGCTGCGGGCGCATGCTGACCGACGCCGACGGCCACTACTTTTTCCGCACCATCCGCCCCGGCCCCTACCCCTGGCGCAACCGGGTGAACGACTGGCGGCCGGCGCACATTCACTTTGCGTTGTCGGGCAGCGGCTGGGTGCAGCGCCTCATCACGCAGATGTACTTTGAAGGCGACCCACTGATCGCCACTTGCCCCATCGTGCAAACCCTGCCCAGCGAAGAACAGATTCGCGGCCTGATCGCGCTGCAAGACCGCAGCGCCTTTGTGCAACTCGACAGCCGCGCCTACCGGTTCGACATCGTGCTGCGCGGCCAACGCGCCACGCTGTTTGAGAACGCGGTGAATGGAGTGTCGAAATGAACCCGCAGATGACACAAGAGACGACACAAGAGACGACACAAGAGACGACACAAGAAATGACACAACCGCTGACGCAACAGCGCATGCAACCCCTGATGCGCGAAACCGCCTCGCAAACCGCCGGCCCTTATGTTCACATTGGCCTGGCCCCGCTGCAAACCGGGCTGAACGTGTTTGCGAACAACTTCGGCAGCGAGCTCACCAATGCGCAGACCCAAGGCCAGCGCATACGCATCGAGGGCCGGGTGTTCGACGGCATCGGCACGGTCTTGAAAGACGTGCTGATTGAAAGCTGGCAAGCCAACGCAGAGGGCAAATATGCGCACTCAGCCGACCTGCAACCCGGTAAATCGATCGACCCGAATTTTCGCGGTTGGGGCCGCAGCTGCACCGATTTCGACACCGGGCTGTTCAGCTTCAGCACCATCAAGCCCGGCTTGGTGGCGGGTCGCAACGGCCGTTTCATGGCACCGCACATCAACCTTTGGATCGTCGCGCGCGGCATCAACTTGGGCCTCAACACGCGCCTGTATTTCAGCGACGAGCCGCAGGCCAACGCCAAAGACGCGGTGTTGAATTTGATCGAGTGGGAGGCGCGCCGCCAGACGCTGGTGGCGCAGCGCGTGGATGGCGGTGTGGCCGAGGGCGGGCAAGACAACGCAAACGCCGAGGGTGCAGTGGTCTACCGGTTTGACATCCGCTTGCAGGGAGAAAACGAGACCGTGTTTTTCGACATCTGAAACCCGGCGCGTGCTCCTTTTGATCCGCGTCGACGGTCTGTGAAATCGGCGCACCGATCCAGCTGCCGGACCCACAAATTCAAGCTCGCTGCGCCCTCAACGCCCACACCACGCCGGCCACCAACAGCGCCGCGCCCATCAGCGTTTGCCAATTCGGCCACGCGCCGCGCAGCGCGAACGCAAAGCTCAGTGCCGCCAAGGTCTCGAAAACGATGAGCTGTCCGCTCAGGGTGCTGGGCAAGCGCTGACTGGCTTCGTTCCAGCACAGCGTGCCGAGCCACGACGCGAAGAAGCCCAGCGCAAACATCAGGCCCAGATATTCAGCGGGGCGCGGCCCGAATGGCATGACGAACGCTGTGTCAGAAGGTGTGTCAAACGCGCCGCCACTGAAACTGCTCCACAGCCAAAAACCAAGAAAGCCCAGCAGCGCCAAGGGCAGCGTGGCAATGCCTTGCGCGGTGGCCCATGTGCTGGGGTTGCGGTCCGCGTGGGCGCGCAGCCATTCGGCATTGCGGATCGGATACCAAGTCCAGCACGCCACCGCGCCCAAGGCCAACAAACCGCCCCAGGCGTATTGACTCAAACCATCGCGGCTCGGATCGGCCTGCGCATTCAGGCGCAGGGCGGTCAATTCAACGTGATTGACCACGGCGATGCCGGAGGCGATCAATCCGATCGACGGCAGCATGCGCGCCCACGGCAAGGGCCGCGCCGCGCGCAGGTTCGACACCACGGCAATCACCACCGGCAGCGTGCCAATCACCATGGTGGGCAGCGGCGCGCCCGCGCGCTGAATGGCGCTGGACAAGAAGAAGTAATAGACGATGTTGCCGACCATCGACAGCTTCAGCGCCTCCTTCCAATCGCCCCGCGTGAGCTCGCGCAAGCGCGTTCGGTCCAGCCACGCCAGCGGCAGCGCGATCAAACCAAACGCCAGGTAGCGGCCGAAGGTGTGCATTGCGGCGGGGTAGTCGGGCAGCATCAGCGGACCGACAAAAACCAGGCCCCACATCAAGCCCGCGCCCAGCGCGAACAGCGTGCCGACGATCAACTCAATGCGCCCTCACGACGCGCCTTAATCAATCGAGATTCCCACCTTCTTGATGATGGCGCCCCACTGCTTGCCTTCGCTGTCGATGAAGTTTTTGAACTCGGCCGCAGTGCCGCCGCCGATGATGAAACCTTGCTTGACCATGGCTTCGCGCACCGCCGGGTCTTTGAGCACGGCGTTCACGTCGGCATTGATGCGCGCAATGATTTCTGGCGGCGTGCCGGTGGCCGTGAACAGGCCGTTCCAGGCCAGCGCTTCGAAGCCCGGATAGGTCTCGGCCACGGTGGGCAGATTCTTCAGGCCCTCAGTGCGTTGCAAGCTGGTGGCGGCAATCAACTTGATGCGGTTGCCTTGTATCAACGGCAGCAATGGCGGCGCCACCGCGAACAGCATTTGGGTTTCGTTGGCGGCCAGCGACAAGCCCGCAGGCGGCGAGCCGTTGAAAGGCACGTGCACGGCGTCAAAGCCCGCCACGCTTTCCAGCAGCGCCATCGTCAAGTGTGAAGAACTGCCGTTGCCCACCGAGCCATAGTTGAGTTTGTTGCCCTGCGCTTTGGCCCATGCCACCAACTCGGGCAGCGTGTTGGCCGGGTTGCCGGCGTTCACCGCCAGCACATTGGGCTGCGACGTGGTCAGCACGATAGGCGTCAAATCTTTGCCCGGCGCATAGGGCATTTTTTTGTACATGTGCGGGCCAAAGGCGATCGGACCGTTGAAGCCCAGTCCCAGCGTGTAGCCGTCGGGGGCCGCCTTGGCCACCGCGTCCATGCCCAACATGCCGCCCGCACCGGCCTTGTTTTCAATGACAAGAGGCTGCTTCCATTTGTCTTTCAGCTTGTCGCCCAAGGTGCGCACGATGATGTCGAGCGAGCTGCCTGCCGGTGCCGGCACCACCACGCGAACGGGTTTGTCGGGCCATGCGCTGGCTGGCGTGTTCGCCGGCGTGCTCACCTGCGCGTGGGCTGCGCTGCTGAGCATCGCGCTCAGAGCAAGAACGAAAAAACAGGCGTTCCGAAGCTTCATAAAAAGTCCGATCTAAAGGTGCAAGTGGCTTGAGCCGGCGCGGCGCGCTGGATGGTAGCTCTGCGTATTTTGTGGCCGCGCCTGTGTGATTGCACGGCCCTCAGCGGGCGTGCAAAGCGAACAGCGTCCTCAGACCTGAGCCACCCAATCGCCCGACTTGCCGCCGTGCTTTTCCAGCACGCGGATGTTGCCCATGACCATGCCGCGGTCGGCCGCCTTGCACATGTCGTAGATGGTCAGCAGGCCGACCTGCACGGCGGTGAGCGCTTCCATCTCGACGCCGGTGCGGCCCAGGGTTTCAACTTGCGCGGTGCAACTGACGGTGCTGGTGGCGGCGTTCACCGCAAAGTCCACCGTGACACGGGTGATGGGCAGCGGGTG
>JBBRGA010000106.1:0-11970 GCA_038241115.1 Burkholderiales bacterium
CCTCATCGTGCGTGAGCACTTCACGCCCAAACAGGCCGGTGCCCGCGTCGGCACGGTGCTGATGGCCACCTTGTTCGGCATGGCCCTGGGCGGCTGGATGTCAGGCGCCATCTTCGACTTCACCGGCTCTTACCGCGCCGCGTTCGCCAACGGAATCGCCTGGAATTTGCTGAACGTTGGCATCGTCGTGTTTCTGCTCCTGCGCTTGCGCAAGATGAAGGCGAGTGCGGCCTGACTGGCAATTAAGCCGTGGCTCATTCCTCGTGGCCCATTCGCCGGTGCCACCCGCCTGCACATGAACTGGGCTGTTCCGGGCACGTCAATGACCGGCGCCCGCGCGTCTTTGCTTTCGGGCTGATTTGCGCAGTGCTCAGCCCTCATCGATCAGGGCATCGTCAGGCGCAGCACCTCGCTGACGCGGGCTTTGTCCACATCCTGCGGATGAAAGGGCAGCGTCAGCCACTGTTTGCGCGAGAACATGCGCGTTTGGTCGGCGTAGTTGGGTGACGCCGCGTTGGTGCTTTGGCTGTAGCTCAACACGGCTTGCGCCACGGGGCCGCGTTCGTCGAAGGTGACGGTTTGGATGTAGCTGCTGCCGTAGTCGATGCGCAGCCCTTTGCTGTTGATGCCAGGCGCGAACTGATTGCCGAGGTTGTTGAGCACCCCCTCGAACTCGTCGCCGCCGTGCAGCGCGATCGGCTCTTCGGTATGCAGTGGGCGTTGCACATTGCCCAGCGGTGCGTCGAGCGCGAAGCCGGATGCGCGCACCTTCTGCACCGCCTGCGTCAAAGCCTCCCACACCTTGGTTGCCACGCCCGCGTCGCTCATCATCAGCCCCGCGGGCGTCAGCGCCGGCTGAACGCGGTCGAACGCGACACGGTGCACGCCCGGCACGGCCATGGCGGTTCGCCAGAATTCGCGAAACAAGTGGGCGCCTCGGGCGTCGACGTTGTTGGTGCGGTTCCAGCCACGCAGCGCAGCGCAGCCGTCAACGGCTTCGGCGTTGGGTGCTCCGCCGTCGCAGGCCTTCAACAGGTCGGGGAGCACCATCTGCGCCATGGTGTTGCGGTTCTCAAACAGCTGATCCTGGATGCCCTGCAGCGTGACTTTGCCGCGCGCCACCATTTCGGGCACCTCGATCAAGCCGGCGCGCGTCCGCGGCCGTCGCAGCACCTCATCGCCGACCAACGGCGAGATGCCCGCCCATCGCTGCGCCGGGTTGGTATAAAAGAAGCCGTCGTTGCTGTTGTGCACCCAATCGCTGCGGATCGCGACTGCCATGCGGCTGATCGGCGTCAGGCCGGGCACCGGCGAGGCCGGGTCGCGCTGCCAGTCGCAGTCGCTGCGGCTGCCGTCCAGCACGATCAATCCGGCAGGGCCACGCAGCGCCGCCGCTGGCTTGCTGGGCGCACACCTTGCAAGCTGAGCCTCGTCGACGTCGGGAACCACGCTCACATCGGCGTACATGGCGTTGCCTTGGCGGTCGGCTGCGATCGTGTTGACCCACGGTATGCCCAGGTTGGTGTGCGCCTGGCGGATGTCTTGCACGCTGGTGGCTTTGTTGAAGCCGAGCCAGCTGTCAGAAAAGCGCGTGTTGCCGGCGTTGGCGTCTTTCAGCGCGTAAGCGTTTTTGGCCGTCCAGTTCAGGCCGGCCCGCGGCAGCACGACTACCGGGCCCCAGCGGGTTGACCACAAAGTGCGCTTTTGGGCGGTCACCGACCCGTCGGCTTCGCGCACCTGGAAGCTCACTTCGCGCGTCGTCATCTTCACCGGCTGTGCGTCCACCACATAGCTGGTCGGGTCGCCGGCCACCAAGGTCAGCTCGTGCAATGTGAAGCGCTTGCCGGTGGACACGGTGTGCGACCAGGCCACGTCTTTGTTGAAGCCGATGCTGGGCAGTCCGCTGTGACCGGTGGTGGCGCCCATCGAATCGACCTGCCCCGCCACGGTGGCGTGGAACATCCAGAAGCGGTTCACACCCATCCACGGGAAATGCGGATTGCCCAGCAGCATGCCGCGGCCGTTGGCGGTGGTGTCGCGGCCGAAGGCCCAGGCGTTGGATCCCAGCGGCGAGTCCAGCAAGCCGACATCGCGCATGGACTGCGCGGCGTCGGCCAAGTCGACGCGCGCATCGACGCGCAATGGCGTTGCGGCTGCCGCAGCGCTCGTTGCTGCGGGCGGCTTGGCAGCGACCCAAGCATCTGCCAATGCCAACATTCCGGCCTGAACCATGGTGAGCTCGCTCAGGCGCGCAAAGTCGCCGGCAGTCATCGGCCGAACCCAGGGCTGGTCGACGCATTCCTTGGGCAGTTTTCCAGTCTGGTCGGCCAAATAACGGTTGTATCCAGCCACGTAGCCGCGGTTCATCGCTTGCACATCGGCGCTGGCGTTGCCCCAGCTCTTGGTCAGCGCGGCGTCGTCCATGTGGCCGGCGATGAAGGTGTCGATCACGTCATTGGCCATCACGCGGCGGCCAAGCAGCGCGGTTGCCGCGGCGCCGAACCAACGCGCTCGATCGCCGCGCGCCGTGACGAGCTGCTGCGCGGTTTGGCAGACGTTGTCCTGCGCGTGCGCATAGGCCACGCCGTAGGCGAGGGTTTCGAAATCGGGTGCGCTGATGTGCGGCACACCGTTGTCGGTGCGCTGGATGGTGGCGGTTCGAGGCCCGGGCGCAATCCCGGTGGCGCAGGCAGTCAACACGAGAGCGAGGGCCACGACACAGGCGCCGCGTGCGTTGGGGAGGGTCATCGGGTTGATCCTTTCGCGCAGCTTGATTGCTGGCTGACGGAAAGATTACAGCGGCTGCGGCCTGCGCCCTCGCGGGTTTTTCCTCTGGCGGTCAAGGCAAGCGACTATGAATCTGGCACCTTTGAGGTGCGAGCCGTTCGCCATGAGGTGTCGAAGCGTTCCACTCTCGGCATTGCGGTGGTTTCTGGGCGGCGTGACGGCGGCGTCACTTCAGGGCGCCACAACATCCACCTCACCATCACCATCAACATCAACATCACCGCGGCGTGATCAGGCTGCCTGCGGCCATCGCTTCGGGAAGACGCTGACACCCGGCAACAAGCTCGGGTGGGGCCAGGGTTTCGACGCCGGCCTCGATCTGGGTCGCCATCCGGGCCAGTTCGGTAAAGCCGTAGGAGCCGGCGGTGCCCTTCAGCGTGTGCAGCAAAAACGCCAAGGTTTTGCGGTCGCCGGCTCGGGCGGCTTGCTCGATGGATTGGAATGTTTCCGGCAGGCCGCGCCTGAACTCGGCGGTGATCTGCGCAAGCTCATCCTCGTAGCCGTCGAGTTGAATCGTCTCCAGGGTCTGGTGCAGTTCCTGGGCTGGCCCGACGTAGTGCTGCAGCACTTGGTAGAAGCGCTTGCGGTCAATCGGCTTGCCCAGCACGTCGGTGCAACCGCACTGGCGGTACAGCGCCACGTCGTGTTGCATCACGTTGGCGGTCAGCGCAACGATAGGCCCGCGGTAGTTCGAATTGCGCAGCAAGGTGGTGGCCGCCACGCCGTCCATCACTGGCATCTGGATGTCCATGAACACAAGTGCGTAATCGTGTGCAAGCGCCCGCTCAACGGCCAGGCTGCCATTGCCCACCATGTCAAATTCGACACCCGCTTGGCGCAGAAAGCTCGCCAGCAGGCGCTGGTTGTCCAAGCCATCCTCGGCCACCAGCACGCGGCCGCGCAGCTCCGGCACATCAATGCCGGTGATCTGGAAGGCAGGCCGCTGGAAATCGTCGAAGTCGCGGTGACTGGTCAACATGTGCAACGGCCGGGTCTCAACGCCTACCGCAAGCGTCACCGAAAAGCAGCTTCCTCGGCCGGGCGCGCTGTCCACACGAATGCTGGCGCCGAGCATGTCTGCCAGCTGTTTTGAGATGTACAGACCCAAGCCGGTGCCGCCGAACTTGCGGGTTGTCGAAACGTCGGCTTGTGCAAACGGCTTGAAAAGGCGCGTCATCTCGCGCTCGCTCATGCCGATGCCGTTGTCGTGCACTTGAAAAACAATGACCTGCTGTTCTGCATTGAAGCGCACGTCAAGCCGCACCTCGCCTTCCTTGCTGAACTTGATCGCGTTGCTGCAGAAGTTCAAAAGGATCTGTTTCAGCCTGACCGGATCGGTGCGCAGCACCGGGGGCAAGGGCAGGTGATGCCGGATGGTGAACAGCAGCCCCTTTTCATGGGCCCGGCTTGACGCCAGCGCTTCGATGTCGCTCAGGAGCTTGGGCAGGCCGACCTCGAGCCACTCGAGCGCAAGCTGGTTCGATTCGATCTTCGACATATCAAGAATGTCATTGATCACCTCCAGCAGGTGGCGGCCGTTGCGAATGATGGTTTTGGCCGCATCGACCTTCTCAAGCGCCGCCACCTGCGGATCCTCGAGCAACTCGGCAAAGCCGATGATCGAAGTGAGTGGCGTTCGGATTTCGTGGCTCATGTTGGCCAGGAAGCTGCTCTTCGATTGGCTCGCCGCCACCGCCTCGTCGCGCGCATGGCTCAGCGCCTTGGTGCGCTGCTCGATCAACCGTTCCAGCCGCTCGGCGAGCGCTTTGGGATCGGCGCTGGCGTCGATCGCCTGCAAATCCATTTCTGCCAGCAGCTTTTGCAGGCGGCGGCGCTCGCCGCGCTCGGCGTTCAGGCGGCGTTCGAGCATCGCGACCAGATCGCCGGCATCGCCCAGCAGTGGCTTCGGGTCCGAATTCAAGTGCTTCCCCGGTGGTCAGTGATCCAGTCGTCGCAATCTTGCGAAGCAAGCTCGGCGATCGGCTCGGCAAGCACGCCCAAGCCAGGCAGCGCCAGTCTGAAAAGCGCGCCTCCACCGGGCGCATTCGCGGCGGTGATGCTGCCGCCGTGCGCGCTGATGATCTTGCGGGCGATCGTCAGGCCCAGGCCGGTGCCGCCCGATCCGTCGCGGGTGCGGCTGGACTGCACAAAGGCTTCGAAGATGAGCTCGAGCTCGGCCTCGGGAATGCCCGGCCCGCGGTCTCGCACCGTGAGCTCAACGCCCGCATCGCCGAGGTTGTGCAACTCGATGTCCACGGCGCCACCCACCGGCGAATAGCGGATGGCGTTGGCCAGCACATTGCGAACCGCTTGCTGAAAACGAGCGGCGTCGACCTGGCACTCGACGCTATCGGACAGGCCGCGCAGGTGGACCCTGATGTCGCGCACCACTGCCTTCGGCTGCAGCTGCTGCACCATTTCCTGAACCAGCCGCGCCACGCCGACGGGCTGCAGCGGCATGGAGCCCACGGCGCTGTCCATCTGCGACACGTCGAGCAGGCCGTTGACCAGCGTCAGCATGCGCTGGCCGCCAGCGTGGATGTCGGCAAACATGTCCAGCAAGTCGGGCTGGTCGGTCGTTATTTCGCGGCCCATCTCTGAGAAGCCGATGATTCCCTGCAGCGGCGTTCGCAGTTCATGGCTGATGTTGGCGATGAACTCAGATTTGACACTGTTCGCTTTCTCGGCGGCGTCACGCGCCAGTCGAATGCTTCTCTCGGCCTCGCGGAACTCGGTGACGTCGATGATGCTGCCCACGATGCCAGCGGGCGTGCCGTCTGCGCGGGTGAACCGCACCTTGGTCACCACCGTGTCACGCGGAGCCCGCCCCTCGATGAACAGTTGGTTTTCGTAGCTGATCCGGCTCTCGGATTCGAGCAGCTTGGCGTCCTGGTCGCGGTGCTTGGCGGCGGCATTTCCAAACAGGTCGGCCGAGTCGCGGCCCAGCACGTCGGGCAAGCTCAGGTTCATCAGGTCCAGCCACGCCCGATTGACCGTCACGAATCGTCCTTTGACGTCTTTCACAAAAATCGGGGTCGGGCTGAGCTCGAGCAGCTGCGCGGTGAATTTCAGTTGCGACAGCAACGCCTGTTGCGCCACCTCGCGCGCTGACGCGTCCACCGCGAAGCCGGCGAACCCCACCGCTCTGCCGCCAGCGTCCAGAAGCCGGGTCACCGACAGATCGAGTGTCAAAGGCGCGCCCGATGCGTCCTGAACATGAACCATCAGCGTTTGATCCGTTGCCTCGGAGCTGGAGAAAAGCGCAAGACACGCCGCACTTTCTTCGTCACGGCACAGGTCGGTGATGTGCTTGCCGAGTACGTCGGAAGGCGGTCGTTGGGTCAACTCCTTCCACCGGCCGTTCACGAAAACGATGCGCCCGCTGGCATCGGCGCGGAAAATCAGTTCGTGCACGCTCTCCACCAAGGTGCGAAGGTTGGCCTCATTGGTCGCGATCTCTGCCCGCGTAGCTTCAAGCACCGCCTGCGCCGTCTCCTGTGCTTTGAGGCTGCGCCACGCCAGAACCATCACCGCGCAGATCAAGAGCAGTGCCGCGCCGGCAACGCCGAGCGCTCCGAAAAGAGTCGGCCGAAGGCTCGCCAGGATGTGAGCGCTGCTGCGCTCGACGATGACCACGATCGGGCGCTTGCGCAGCACACGAAACGCGGTTACCACCTTGGAGCCGTCTATCCCTGGCCCGACAAAGCTGCCGCTTTCACGCGCAGGCAAAAACGCTTTGAAGAAGCGGTGGTCCCGAACGCTTTGACCGGGTGCCAGCGTCACGTTGCCGGTGCCGGCCAACATCACCGCGTCCACCGAGAACATGCCCGCGGCGCGTGTCTCGTCGGCCAGCGTCAGCTCGTATTCATTGCCGAAAAAGTCCGGATTCAAAACCGCAGTGAGGTACATCGGCTCACCCGTGGTGTTGCCGATCGGGCGCAGCAGCGGAACGAAAGTTTTGGCGTTCGACGCCTGCGTGGTTCGGTTTTGCTGGATGTCCACCAGATCGCGGCCGTTGACCGAGGTGCCGAGCGCCTCGATGGCGCCGCTGGAGGGAAGTCGAATCAGTTTCATGTCGACGGTGACTCCGACATTCGAAGGCGCCGAGCTGGCAACAACACGGCCGCTGGCCGTCATCAGCGAGAGGCTGCGCATGAACGACATGCCGTTCAGCGCTTGGGAAAGCTCACGGTCGAGCCTGTCGGTGTCGTTGTCTCGAAGCGGCGCCGCCAGATTTCCTACCAGTGATCCCATCGAGATGTCGATGGTGTTGAAGGTGCGTTCTGCGTGGTCCTGGAGAACACGCGCATAGAGCTCGGCGCTTTGCAGCTCCGCGTTTTCCAACGACTTCCTTTCAACGAGCAGGAAGCCACTGGCCAAGGCAACGACGAGGCAGGCCGACAGGGCGCCCGCCCAAGCGACCGAGCTGCTTCTGAGCCAGGCTGGGAGTGACCGGTTCGTCATGGCCTTCACGGCGTTGAAAGCGATCGCCCCGTTACTTCGTCAAAACAATTTCGCCCAACCCGTTGCGCTTCGCGGCAGCCTCAAGGCGGCCGTCCTTCTTGATGCGGGCCACGAATTCGTCGACTCGCTTGAGCCAGGCATCGTCACCCGGCTTGACGGCGTAGGCGTAAGGCAGCACATGAAACGGCGTGACAGGTGAAACCAGCCTGGCCCAATCGGCGTTGTCGAGCAACCGGCGGCTGTACGGGTAGTCGGTCATGAAGACGTCGACGCGCCCGCTTTCCAGTTCGGCCTCACGCGTCATTGGCGGCTTGATCACGACCATCTTGGCCTGCTTGAGTGCGTCGGCCATCACCGGCTCCATGAACGTGCCGGCCTGCACGGCAACCTGCACGCCGGGCTTGTCAATGTCGGCCCACGACTTGATCTGGCGGCTGCTGCGGGTGGTGACGCCGTAGATGTCGCTTTGCATGTAGGGCTGGGTGAATTTCAGCGCTGCCTGACGCGCCGGCAACACGCCGATGGCGAACATCGCCACGTCGCATTTGTCGCTCACCAAGTCTTCGATCAGTTTGGGGAATGACGAGTCCACCAGAGTGATGGAGGTGCCGAGATCCTTGGCGAGCTGCGCGGACAGGTCGATGTCGATGCCCACCAGCTGCTGCGTTCGGGGGTTTCGCAACGAGACGCCGTAGTAGTCCGGCCAGATGCAGACCTTGACATTCTTGGACGCGCTCACGCGGTCGTCGACCGTGCCCGCGACGGCCAGGGTCGAGGCCATCAATGTCGCCAGCGCGGTTGCGAGAGGGGTTGCAAGATGGGTTGCAAGAGACGCTGCAAGAGAGGTTGTCGGTGCAACGGCGAGTGAAGGTTTGGAAGAGCGGCGCATCTGTTCTTTCTGTGAGGGGCGGGTCGGTGGGTCGGCAGGCTGGCCGGGTCGCGTGATCGATTTCAGGAGCTGCAGCCGAAGACCCCTGCTGCAGGGGCCTGCGCACCGTTTCGCTCGGTACTTCACGCCAGCCGGAACACAGCCACAGACTGCACCAGTTGCCGCGCTTGCTGCTTCAGGCTTTCGGCGGCCGCAGCGCTTTCTTCCACCAGCGCCGCGTTTTGCTGGGTCGCGTGGTCCATTTGAGTGACCGCTTCGCTGACCTGGCTGACGCCTGAGCTTTGCTCGACGCTGGCGGCGCTGATCTCGCTGACGATGGCGCTGACGCGCTGAATGGCGCTGACGATTTCTTCCATCGTGTGACCGGCCTGGTCGACCTGCGCCGTGCCCTGCTCGACGCGCTCGACGCTGGCACTGATCAGCGCCTTGATCTCTTTGGCTGCGGCGGCGCTGCGCTGCGCCAGGCTGCGCACTTCGCTGGCCACCACCGCAAAGCCCCGGCCCTGCTCACCGGCGCGCGCGGCTTCCACGGCGGCGTTCAGCGCCAGGATGTTGGTCTGGAAAGCAATGCCGTCAATGACGCTGATGATGTCGGCGATCTTGCGGCTGCTCTCGTTGATGCCCTTCATGGTCTGCACCACCTGGCCGACCATCGCGCCGCCCTTGGCAGCCACCGTCGCGGCACCTTGAGCCTGCTGGTTGGCCTGGCGAGCGTTGTCGGCGTTGTTGCGCACCGTGGAGCCGAGTTGGTCCATGGTGGCCGCTGTTTGCTGCAGCGCGCTGGCCTGCTGTTCGGTGCGGCCTGACAGGTCGAGGTTGCCTTCGGCAATTTGCGAGCTGGCGGTGGCCACGCCTTCAGAGCCGGCACGCACTTGGCGCACGGCATTGGCCAGGCTCAGCTGCATGGCCTGCAGGCTGGCCATCAGGCTGGTGGTGTCGCCGGGGCGCACGCGGATGGCAGAGCTCAGGTCGCCGGTGGCCACAGCGCGCGCCAGTTGCACTGCCACATGCGGTTCGCCGCCCAACTGACCCACCAAGCCACGGGTGATGACGGTGGCCAGCGCAGCGCCCAGCAACAGCGACAAGGCCAGCAGCCCGCTCATTGCAATGCGCGACTGCCGGTAGGTTTGTGCGGCACTTTCAGCGGCGGCTTGGCCACCGCTGAAGTTGTATTTGCTGATCGCGACCAAGGCGCCCAGCGCCTCGTCCAGCGCCATCGAGGCGGCGCCGTCGCTGATGTCGGTGGCGTCAGCCTTTTTCTGTTCGCGGCCCAGCGCGATCACTTGTTTGGAAAACTTTTGGTAGTTGGCCCAGCTCTTGTCCACCGCTGCCAGCAGCTTGGTGTCTTCGTCGCCCACGACGATAGTTTTGTAGCCCAGCAGCGCGCCAGAAACCGTCTTGACCGACGCCGTTATCTTGTCTTCGTATTCAGTGTGATAACTCTTGTCTTCGGTGCGGCTGTGCTTGATTTCCATCTCGCGCATCTCGATGACGGCGGTGCGTGCTTCGGCCAAATGACCCACGCCGGCCAGCCACTTGTTCGCCAGCTCATGGGCGCGTTCAGATTCTTTGGCCAGCGCATACAGCGAGAGCCCACCCAACAGGGCGGTCAGCAGCAACAAGGTGGCAAAGGCGGCCGCCAGTTGGCTGCCCACGCTGAGCCGGGACAGCGAGCTTGTCAGCTTGGAAAGTTTTTTCATGGTCAGGTTCCGAGATGTCGATGACGCAAAGAAAGTGCCCCGCGAGGTGCGGGGCACCGCTTCACTTCTTGTGGCCGATGTAGCTCCCGCCGATGACCTTGCCGTCGGCTTTGATCGGGTTGTAGCAAGCGTCGAAGGCGGTACCCAACACGTCGATGGGGCCGCAAAACTGCTGGCCCTTGCTGAGTGATTCGTAGGCGGCGTTGCGTGCCAGTTGGGTGCCGACGCCGCGCTTGCCTTCGGGTGTGAGCACGTTGGTGCTGACGCGCACGAACTCGTCGCCGTCTTTCACAAAGATGGTGGCCGTGGCGTTGTGCGCCTTGCGAACGGCATCCACCACGTCGTAGTTGTTGTTGATCTTGCGGTCGCCAAAGAAGATGGCGGGCACGGTTTTGCCGCCCACGACCTCGGTGCCGTCGATCTTTGGCGCGCCGATTTTGGCCAGGCGGGAATCCAGGTCAGCGATGGTGGCTTTGGGGTCGTTGGCGTAGGCCGGGGCGGCGCTCAACAGCGCGACAGCGGTGAAGGCGGCGAGTGTGGAAGCAATGAATTTCATGGTCGTGGTCCTGTGTGGGTTGGAAAAATGCAGGGCGTTTTGTTCGACGGCCTGCCTGCATATCGGAAGCTTTCGGTGCCAGCTTGAGCGGGTTTTTTGCAAGCGCAGGCCGACTTCCGCGCGCTGGTGCTTTGACGGCACGGCTCACCGTGCTGTGACCAAAGGTGCCGCATCTCGACAAAGCGAGTGTTCGCTTACCGCGACAGCTAAGAGATCAGGCAGGTGTCGCGTCGGCCAATATCCAGGCCGCGGCGCGCTCGGCAATCATCAAGGTGGGCGAGTTGGTGTTGCCGCTGGTGATCAGCGGCATCACGCTGGCGTCGACCACTCGCAAACCTTGCACGCCGTGCACCCGCATGTGGGCGTCGACCACCGCCATCGGGTCGCTTTTCGGGCCCATTTTGGCGGTACCCACGGGGTGAAAAATGGTGGTGCCGATGTCGCCTGCGAGCTTCGCCAAATCGGCATCGGTTTCAAACTGCACGCCGGGTTTGATTTCCACCGGCTTGTATTTGGCAAGCGCCGGCTGCGCCACGATGCGCCGCGTCACGCGCAGTGATTCGGCGGCGATCAGGCGGTCGGCTTCGGTACTGAGGTAGTTGGGCGCAATCAAGGGCGCGTCGGTGGACAGCGCACTGCGAATCTGCACCTGCCCGCGGCTGTTGGGGTTGAGGTTGCAGACGCTGGCGGTGAAGGCGTTGTAGCTGTGCAGCGGTTGACCGAATGCTTCCAGCGACAAAGGCTGCACGTGGTACTGCAAATTGGGGTGGGCTTGCGACGGGTCGCTGCGGGTGAACGCGCCAAGTTGCGACGGCGCCATGCTCATCGGGCCGCTGCGCTTGAAGGCGTACTCGATGCCGATTTTGGCTTTGCCCCACAGCGAAGCCGCCATGCTGTTGAGCGTGGGCACGCCGTCCACTTTGAAGACCGCGCGTATTTGCAAATGGTCTTGCAAATTGCGGCCCACGCCCGGCAGGTCCAGCCTCACCGGGATGCCGTGTTGCCTCAATAAATCGGTCGGGCCGATGCCCGAAAGCTGCAGCAAGTGCGGCGTGCCGATTGCCCCGGCGCACACGATCACCTCGCCTTTGCACTTGACCTGCACTGGCTGGCCGCCGCCGCCTTTGTGCAGGTTGGGAATCACCTCCACGCCGACGGCCTTCAGGCCTTGGTCGGTGACCTCAGTCAGCACTTTGCTAATGTGCGCACCGGTCCAGACTTGCAGGTTGTTGCGCTCTTGCACCGGTCGCAAAAAGCCTTTGGTGGTGTTCCAGCGCACGCCGTCTTTTTGATTCACGTCGAAGTAGCCCACGCCTTCGTTGCTGCCGCGGTTGAAATCGTCGGTGGCGGGAATGCCGCTTTGCTGCGCGGCCTGCGCGAAGGCGTCCAGAACATCCCAATGCAAGCGCTGCTTGTCAACGCGCCACTCGCCACCTTCGCGGTTGCCGGTGTCGTCAAAACCCGGCGCGGCATGGAAGGCGCTGGCGCCTTTGTGAAAGTCTTCGTGCTTCAAAAAGTAGGGCAAGCAATCGGCCCAACTCCAGCCAGGGTTGCCCAAGGCGCCCCACTGGTCG
>JBBRGA010000107.1:0-11863 GCA_038241115.1 Burkholderiales bacterium
GCGACAAGCGTTCGCTCTGATCGCCGCGCCACGGTGCGCGCGACGTGTGCAACCGCCGCGCTGCGCGTGCCTGCGGGCAAGATGAATTCTTTCAAGCGCGGCAAGGCTTCGTTGTAGTGCACCAAGGCCTCGTCCAGATGAATCACGGCCTGCGGCTTGAGCAGTTCGTAGCCGGGAATGGACAGCTCTCCGCCCAGGTTGAACAGCTCATGCTGCACCACACCCAGAAGTTCGCGCACGTCTTCTGGCAGCGGCTCGGCCAGCAGCACGCCGAGGGTCGAATTCAGCTCGTCCACATCGCCCATGGCTTGCACCCGCAGATGGCTTTTTGCCACGCGCGTGCCATCACCCAAGCCGGTGGTGCCGTCGTCGCCGGTGCGGGTCGTGATTTGTGTCAGTCGGTTGGCCATCAGGTGCCTTTCGAAGTTGGTGTTAAACCGCCGCCAAGGCGTGGTCGATGTCGGCGATCAGGTCGTCAATGTGCTCGATGCCTATCGACAACCTGACCATGTCCACGCTGACGCCAGACTTGACCAGCTCATCGGCTCCCAACTGGCGGTGCGTGGTGGACGCAGGGTGGCAGGCCAATGATTTCGAGTCGCCGATATTCACGAGGCGGGTGAACAGTTGCAGCGCGTCTTGAAACCGCGCCCCGCCCGCCATGCCGTCCTGCACACCAAAACTGATGAGCCCGGAGGCCTTGCCGCCCAGGTATTTCTTAACCAGCGCGTGATCGGCGTGATCGCTCAGGCCGGCGTACTTGACCCAACCCACTTTGGGATGTTTTTGGAGGTGCTGCGCAATCGCCAAGGTGTTGGCGCAGATGCGGTCCATGCGCAAGGCCAGGGTTTCAATGCCCTGCAGGATCAAAAATGCGTTCATCGGCGCGAGTGCTGCACCCATGTTGCGCAGCGGCACCACGCGCGCCCGGCCGATGTAGGCGGCTGCGCCCAGGGCTTCGGTGTAGACCACGCCGTGATAGCTCACATCGGGCTCGTTCAAGCGCTTGAAACGTGCCTTGTGTTGGGCCCAAGGGAACTTGCCCGAATCCACAATCACGCCGCCCACGCTGTTGCCATGGCCGCCCAAATACTTGGTGAGCGAGTGCACCACGATGTGCGCGCCGTGCTCGAACGGGCGGCACAGGTAGGGGCTGGGCACGGTGTTGTCGACGATGAGCGGAACCCCGCGACGGTTGGCAATTTCGGCCAACGCGCTGAGGTCGGTCACGTTGCCCAGCGGGTTGCCGATCGACTCGCAGTAAATGGCTTTGGTGCGCTCGTCAATCAAAGCCTCAAACGAGGCCGGGTCGCGGTGATCGGCAAAGCGCACCGTGATGCCGAGTTGCGGAAAGGTGTGCGCAAACAGGTTGTAAGTACCGCCGTACAAAGTGGCGGCTGAAACGATGTTGTCGCCGGTCTCGGCAATGGTTTGAATGGCGTAGCTGATCGCCGCCATGCCCGAAGCCACCGCCAACGCGGCAATGCCGCCTTCCAGTTCGGCCATGCGCTGTTCGAGCACGGCATTGGTCGGGTTCATGATGCGGGTGTAAATGTTGCCCGCCACTTTCAAGTCGAACAGATCCGCGCCGTGCTGGGTGTTGTCAAACGCGTAAGCCACGGTTTGATAAATCGGCGTGGCGACGGCCTTGGTGGTGGGGTCGGGCTTTTGGCCACCGTGAACGGCAATGGTTTCGATTTTCATGGCGGATTTCCTTGAGATAAATCTTGAAATGACTTCGCTGTGTGCAGCAGCGGCGCAGTGTATCGGCGCGCGCTAAAGTCAAAGTCGCCAGGGTCTAGCCAACCTTCAAGAACAACGCCCAGGACACCGCCATGAATGCACCCGCCTCCGCCCATCTGTTCCAACCCCGCAGCGTGCCTCCCGCCATGTTGGACGCGTTGAAAACGCGCTTCGGTGAGCGCTGCTCTACCGCGATGGCAGTGCGCGTTCAGCACGGCCGAGACGAGTCGCCGCTGGACGCGCCGCCGCCCGAGGTGGTGGTGTTTTGTGAAAGCACCGACGATGTGGTGGCGGTGGTGGCGTTGGCAGACCAGCACGCCGTGCCCGTCATTCCGTACGGCGCAGGCTCGTCGCTGGAAGGCCATTTGCTGGCGGTGCAAGGCGGCGTGAGTTTGGACGTGAGCCGCATGAACAGCATCCTCTCTGTTCGCCCTGAAGACTTGACGGTGACGGTGCAAGCAGGCGTGACGCGCATGCAGTTGAACAACGAGATCCGCCACACCGGTTTGTTCTTCCCGATCGACCCCGGTGCCGACGCCAGCCTGGGCGGCATGAGCGCCACCCGCGCCAGCGGAACCAACGCCGTGCGTTACGGCACCATGCGCGAAAACGTGCTGGGCTTGACGGTCGTCACCGCGCAGGGGAAGGTGATTCAAACTGGCACGCGGGCGCGCAAGTCCTCGGCCGGCTACGACCTCACACGCCTGATGGTGGGCAGTGAAGGCACGCTGGGTGTGATCGTCGAGGTGACGCTGAAGTTGTACCCGCAGCCCGAAGCGGTGTCGGCCGCCACTTGCACTTTTCCCAGCATTGACGCTGCCGTGCGCACCACGATCCAGCTCATACAGATGGGCATACCGATTGCCCGCTGCGAGTTGCTCGATGCGCATGCGGTGCGCGCCGTGAATCGGCACGACAAGCTCACGCTGACCGAGGCGCCCATGCTGCTGATGGAGTTTCACGGCAGCGCGGCCAGCGTCAAAGAACAGGCCAAGACCGTGCAGGACATCGCCACCGAATGGGGCAGCGAAGGCTTTCAGTGGGCCACCACGCCAGAGGAGCGCACCAAGCTGTGGGCGGCGCGTCACCGCGCTTACTTCGCAGGCTTGCAGCTCAAGCCCGGCTGCCGCAGCGTGACCACCGACACCTGTGTGCCGATTTCTCATTTGGCCGAAGCCGTGACCGTGGCCTCAGAAGAAGCCGAGGCCGCGGGCATCACGCACTACATCGTCGGCCACGTGGGCGACGGCAATTTTCACATCGCGTACTTGATCGACCCCAACCTGCCGCAAGACCGCGAAACCGCCGAGCGGCTGAATGCGCAGTTGGTGGAGCGCGCGCTGAAGGTGGGCGGCACTTGCAGCGGCGAGCACGGCATCGGCCTGCACAAAATGGACTTCCTGGTGACCGAAGCAGGCGCAGGTGCGGTGGCCATGATGCGCAGCGTCAAGCAAGCGCTGGACCCGAAAAACATCATGAACCCGGGCAAGATTTTTGCGGCTTGAAGTCTTATCAAAAAGCCGTGCCACTGGGGGCGCGTCTTAATGATGGGTACAACAAACGCAGCGAGAACGGGCCTTTGTCAGGCCGTGGCTGTGGCTGCTGCTGCTGACCAGCGCTTTTTCACCTCACCCAAACCGTTCACGCTGTCCAGGTGGACACCAAAACCCCACAGCCGCGCAACGTGTTTGAGCACCTCTTGCGCACCCGCATCCAGCGGGCGGTTGTTGTGCTGGACATGCCGCAAGGTCAGCGCGCGGTCGCCGCGCAAGTTGACACTCCAGACCTGAATGTTCGGCTCGCGGTGCCCCAGGTCGTATTGGCGTGACAGGGCCTCGCGCACTTTGCGATAACCGGCATCGTCGTGAATGGCGCTGACCTCCAGTTCGCTTTCAGATTCGTCGTCCTGAATGCTGAAAAAGCGGAAGTCACGCATCAACTTCGGCGACAAATACTGGCCAATAAAGCTCTCGTCCTTGAAGTTGCGCATCGCATGGTTCAGCACCTCCAGCCAGTCGCGACCGGCCACATCGGGAAACCAGGCGCGGTCCTCGTCAGTGGGTTTTTCGCACATGCGTTTGATGTCGGTGTACATCGCAAAGCCCAGCGCATAAGGGTTGATGCCGCTGTAGGCACGGTCACCGACCGGCGGTTGGAACACCACGTTGGTGTGCGACTTCAACCACTCGATCATCACGCCGTCGCTCAGGTGCCCGTCGTCGTACATGGTGTTCAACAGGTGGTGATGCCAGAACGTGGCCCAGCCTTCGTTCATGACCTGCGTTTGACGCTGCGGGTAAAAGTACTGCGCGACTTTGCGAACGATGCGCACCACTTCGCGTTCCCAAGGCTCCAGCAGCGGCGCGTTTTTTTCAATGAAATACAGCAGGTTCTCTTGCGGCTCTTCGGGGAAGCGACGTGACGCTTCAGCAATTTTGTCGCTGCTCTTAGCGGCCTTTTGCGGGAGGGTGCGCCACAAGTCATTGACCTGCTGCTGCGCATACGCCTCACGGTCTTGGCGACGCGCTTTTTCCTGCGCCAAGCTCAGTTTGTTGGGACGGCGGTAACGGTCCACGCCGTGGTTCATCAGCGCATGACAACTGTCCAGCAGATGCTCCACTGCGTCCAAGCCGTGCCGCTCTTCGCATTCGGTCACGTAGTTGCGGGCGTAAACCAAGTAGTCGATGATGCTGGAGGCGTCTGTCCACATGCGGAACAGGTAGTTGCCTTTGAAAAAACTGTTGTGTCCGTAAGCCGCGTGCGCAATCACCAGGGCCTGCATGGCCAAGGTGTTTTCCTCCATCAAATAGCTGATGCAAGGGTTGGAATTGATGACGATTTCGTAGGCCAAGCCCATGTGGCCGCGGCGGTAGTTTTTTTCAGTCGAAATGAACTCTTTGCCATAGCTCCAGTGGCGGTAGTTCACCGGCATTCCCACTGACGCATAGGCGTCCATCATTTGCTCAGCGGTGATGATCTCCAGCTGGTTGGGATAGGTGTCCAGGCCGTAGCGCTGCGCCGTGTCACGAATCACGCCGTGATATTGCTCCACCAGCTCGAAAGACCAATCATTGGGCGCGGGCAAAACCCGAGCCGCGCGCTGAGGTGCAACGATGTCAGCGGCGCGCTGCCCTCGGTAAGAAGAGCGCCGTTCTATGCCCAACGGCGCACCCGCGACTTGCGCCTCAATGAACCCATCCGGTCGCATTTCTGCCACCGGGTTGGGCTGGGACTCCAATTTCTCGCTCATGCCGCGGCTCCTTCTTTCTTGAACAGGTCCCGGAACACCGGATAGATCTGCGCCGCCGAGGTGGCTTTGCGGATCGCCAGCGTTTTCATCTCGGCCGACAAGGCGGTGTATTCGTCCCACAGGTTTTGCTCTTCTTCGGCCACCTGAAGGTACGCAAAGTAACGGCACATCGGCAAGATTTTTTCAGCCAGCAGGCTTCTGCAACGGCCGCTGTCGTGATGCCAGTTGTCGCCGTCACTGGCCTGCGCACCGTAGATATTCCATTCGCTGGTGGGGTAGCGGGTGCGGGCAATTTCTTCCATCAACACCAAAGCACTCGACACCACCGTGCCTCCCGTTTCGGTGGCGTGAAAGAAGTTCTGCTCATCAACCTCCTGCGCCTGCGTGTGGTGACGGATGAAGACGATGTCGATTTTTTCGTAGTGCCGGGTCAGGAACAAATACAACAGAATAAAAAAGCGCTTGGCGAGGTCCTTGCGGCTTTCGTCCATCGAGCCCGACACGTCCATCAAACAGAACATCACCGCCTTCGAGGTCGGCACCGGAACGCGCACGCGGCTGCGGTAGCGCAAATCGATGGGGTCCAGATAAGGGATATTTTTCAGGCGCATTCGCAGCGCCTTGATTTCGCGCTCCAGCATCGCAAGGTCGCGCGCCTGCGATTCAACCTGCGGTGCCGGTTGGCCCGTCAGCTCGACCCACTGCGCTTCGAGTCGGTGCAACTCCCTGCGCGACTCGCCGCCCAGCGCAATGCGCCTGCCAATGGCACCGCGCATCGAACGCACCACGTGCAAATTGTTAGGGGTGCCGTCGCTGGAATAACCGGCACGGTGTGTTTTGAACTCGGGCGTCTCGGCCAGAGAGGTGCGCGCCAAATTCGGCAGCGCCAGGTCCTCAAAGAAGACCTGCATGAACTCTTCTTTGCTCAGGTGGAAAACAAAGTCGTCGTCCCCTTCGCCTGAGTCGCTGGCCTTGCCGCCGCGCCCGCCGGCACCGCCCTGCGGCCGCGCAATGCGGTCGCCGCGCAAGTGGTCTTTGTTGCCTGGGTGAACGGTCTCGCGCGAGCCGCCTTGGCCGTGGCCAAACACCGGCTCGCTGATGTCGCGCTTCGGAATGTGGACATCTTCGCCCTGCGCCATATCGCGGATGCCACGGCCGTCCACGGCACGTTTCACAGCTTCGCGAATCTGCTCTTTGTGCCGACGCAAAAACCGCTCGCGATTGCCGATGGACTTGTTTTTTCCCGCCAGCCTTCTGTCTATGATTTGTTGCATGGGGCGCGTCAGATTTGGCACATCAACTCAAGACGACTTGCGAACCCGCAAATACCACTCGCACAGCAAACGAACTTGCTTGGGCGTGTAGCCCTTGGCCACCATGCGCGTGACGAAGTCTTCGTGCTTCTTGGCTTCGTCGGCGCTGGCCTTGGCGTTGAAGCTGATCACCGGCAGCAACTCTTCGGTGTTGCTGAACATCTTTTTCTCGAGGACCGTTCGCAGCTTTTCGTAGCTGGTCCACAGCGGGTTGTTGCCGCTGTTGTTGGCCCGCGCGCGCAACACGAAGTTGACGATTTCGTTGCGGAAATCTTTGGGGTTGCTGATGCCTGCGGGCTTTTCTATTTTCTCCAGTTCGCCGTTCAGCGAGCCGCGGTCAAACACCTCGCCGGTGTCGGTGTCGCGGTATTCGTGGTCCTGAATCCAGTAGTCGGCGTAGGTGACGTAGCGGTCAAAAATGTTCTGGCCGTACTCGCTGTAACTTTCTAGATAGGCGGTCTGAATTTCCTTGCCAATGAACTCGGCGTAGCGCACCGACAGGTGTTCTTTGATGAAGGCCAGGTACTTCTGTTCGGTCTCCGCCGGGAACTGCTCGCGCTCGATCTGCTGCTCCAGCACGTACATCAAATGCACAGGGTTGGCTGCCACTTCCGTGCTGTCAAAGTTGAACACCTTGCTGATGATCTTGAATGCAAAGCGCGTGCTGATGCCGCTCATGCCTTCGTCCACGCCGGCGTAGTCGCGGTACTCCTGAAAACTCTTGGCGCGCGGGTCGGTGTCCTTCAAGTTCTCACCGTCGTAGACCAGCATCTTGGAATACAGCGATGAGTTTTCGGGCTCTTTCAACCGCGTGAGCACCGCAAACTGCGACATCATTTTGAGCGTGCCCGGCGCACAGGTGGCGTGCGCCAATGACGAGCCGCGCAGCAGCTTGTCGTAGATCTTCACTTCTTCGCTTACGCGCAGGCAATACGGGACCTTGACGATGTAGATGCGGTCAAGAAATGCCTCGTTGTTTTTGTTGTTGCGGAAGGTTTTCCACTCGCTCTCATTGCTGTGCGCCAGCACGATGCCGTCAAACGGAATGGCGCCAAAACCTTCGGTGCCTTTGTAGTTGCTTTCTTGTGTGGCTGTGAGCAAAGGGTGCAGCACCTTGATGGGCGCTTTGAACATTTCGACAAATTCAAGCAGGCCCTGATTGGCCAGATTCAAGCCGCCGCTGTAGCTGTAGGCGTCAGGATCGTCCTGCGAAAACATCTCGAGTTTGCGGATGTCTACTTTGCCCACCAGCGAGCTGATGTCCTGATTGTTTTCGTCGCCGGGCTCGGTCTTGGCAATGCCCACCTGCTTCAAGATGGAAGGGTGGCGCTTGACAACTTTGAACTGGCGAATATCGCCGCCAAATTCTTCCAGGCGCTTCACCGCCCACGGCGACAAAACACGCTGCAAGTAACGACGCGGTATGCCGTACTCCTTCTCCAAGATCGGACCGTCCTCGGTCGCGTCAAACAAACCGAGCGGTGATTCGTTCACCGGCGAACCCTTGATGGCGTAGAACGGCACCTCTTGCATGAGCTGTTTCAAGCGCTCGGCAATTGACGATTTACCGCCTCCCACCGGTCCCAGCAAATAGAGAATCTGTTTTTTTTCTTCCAGACCTTGCGAGGCGTGGCGGAAGTAACTCACCACTTGCTCGATGGCGTCTTCCATGCCGTAAAACTCGGCAAATGCGGGGTAGATCTTGATGAGCTTGTTGGCAAACAAACGCGACATTCGCGGGTCGTTGCGCGTGTCGACCGTCTGCGGCTCGCCGATCGCCTTGAGCATTCGCTCAGGCGCGCTGGCGTACGCAAGCGGGTTGCGCTTGCACTCCAGCAAATAGTCTTCGAGTGAAATCTCTTCTTCGCGCGTGCGCTCGAATCGGGCCTTGTGGTGGCTGATGACGTCCATGCTGATCGCTTTCCTGTGGGGTTCGAGGAAGCGGCTGAGCAGGCCACATGGTTGTAGCTTGCTGCGCCGTCTGGGGAAGTTCTGATGGCGTCCGCACGACCTGTGGTCGGTGGGCGTCATCAGAGCTTTCCTTTCGGATCAGTTCATCGACAGGACTCAGCTTGCGCCGATCAGTGCACCAAGATTACAAAAATTGATAGGTAATGATCGACTTGTTTCGGCTATCGAGCAAGTCGCGTGCCTTCAATCCACAGCGCTGCGAAGTGTCAAAGCATGGACTTGCGCGCGACTGCGAAAGTTCCGGCGCAGCAAACCCAAAAATCAACCCATCTTCACTGCCGTGCCGCTCACGGCCACCATCATCATGCCGTTGGTTTCGCCCATCACTTCATAGTCGAAGTCAACGCCAACGATGCCGTTGGCGCCCATCTCTTTGGCAGCCGCCATCATGTCTTCGACGGCTGCATCACGCGCACCCGCCAAGGCGCGTTCGTATCCACCAGCACGACCCCCGACGACATCGCGCACTCCGGCAAACATGTCGCGAAAAATGTTGGCGCCAATGATGGCCTCACCGTTGACCACACCGAGGTACTGCGCAATCCGCACGGTGTCGTTGCTCGGCACGATGGTGGCCAAGAAAAAGTCTTTGTCTGCTTTTGAAAACCAGCCCATGTCGGCTCCTTGTTGAGGTTTGCAACTCCAAACCATAACTCGGACGGCGGACTTGATCTGCTCGCCGTGTCCGTTCACATCAAGCGTTGCCAAGCTGCGGCACGAAGTGCCGCATTGCGAGGCCTTGGCCGACAAAAAACGCGTTGGAAAGCTAAAGGCACAACCAGATTTGGCTGGCCAAAGTCATCACGACTTCAGGCTGCAAATAAGCCGTGAAAACGAGCAAGAGCAGGGTCGATGCGACGCCCCAAATGAACAGCTTTTTGCTCATGCGGCCACCGGCGAAGCGCCACTGGTCGGCCGCGAAATCGCGGTCTCTCTCACCGGCAGATTGGCCAAGGCAGCGAACACGCCCAGCACACCCGCAATCCACCACATCAGGTCGTAATTGCCGGTGATGTCGTAGAGCTTGCCGCCCAGCCACGCGCCCATGAAGCTGCCGACTTGGTGGCTGACGAACACAAAGCCGCTGAGCATCGACAAATACTGAACGCCAAAAATTTGCGCCACCACCGCGTTGGTGGGCGGCACGGTGGACAGCCACAGCGCGCCGAACAACGATGAGAAAACATACACGCTCATCGGAGTCAGTGGCACGTTCAAAAACACCACGATGGCCACGGTGCGCAGCGCGTAAATGCTCGACAAGATGTAGCGCTTGGGCACGCGCTCACCCAACGTGCCCACGGTGTAGGTGCCGATCACGTTGAACAGGCCGATCAACGCCAGCGCGGTGGTGGCCACGTTGGGAGTGAGGCCGTTGTCTTTCAAATAGCTGGGCATGTGAATGGCAATGAATACCAGCTGAAAACCGCACACGAAGTAGCCCGCCATCAACCACCGAAAGCTGGGGTAAGCGAAGGCCTCGCGCACCGCTTGCGTCATGCTTTGCTGCACGCCTGACGGTACGGGACGCGCGGGCTCTTTCAAGCCGAACGACAGCGGAATGATGATCAGCGCGAGCAGCCCCAAAACGAACAACGCGTTTTGCCAACCCAAGCCGCCGATCAAGCCGTTTTCCACCGGCACCATCAGGAACTGGCCGAACGATCCGGCCGCCGCCGTCATGCCCATGGCCCAGCTGCGTTTTTCGGGCGCCACGTTGCGGCCGATCACGCCGTAGACCACGGCGTAGGTGGTACCCGATTGCGCCATGCCCAGAATCAAACCGGCGCTGCCCATGAAGGCCAGACCCGAGGTGGACAAGCCCATCAGCACCAAGCCCGCAGCGTACAGAACGCCACCCACGATCAGCACGCGGTAAGCACCAAATTTGTCGGCAAAAGCCCCGGCCACCGGACCCGCAAAACCCCACGCCAAGTTTTGGATCGCAATGGCCAGCGCAAATGTTTCACGGGTCCAGCCGCGGTCCATCGTGACCGGCTGCATCCACAAGCCAAAGCCGTGGCGTATGCCCATCGACACGGTGACGATCATCGCGCCGCAGATGAGAACCTGGCGCAGGGACAGCGTGGCGCTTGGGGTGTTGGGGGTGTTTGAGATCGCGGTCATGCAAACCAATTGTTCAGCTCACCGCTTGCCCAAGCCCAACTTCTCCAGCAAACCGTTCAGCTCTTCCAGTGACCCAAACGCAATGGCCACTTCGCCCTGCTCGCCGCGCGCGGTGCGTTTTTTGACGCGCACTTCCACGGCAGCGGTCAGCATGTCTGACAGCTCTTGTTCTATGCGGGTGATGTCGCGCGACTTTTGCTGGGCTTCGCGCAGCAGCGGCTTTTGGCGCGCCGATGCGTTGATGTAGGTGCCCGCGTGGGCCAGCGAATGCGCCACCAATTTTTCGGCGTCGCGCACGCTGAGTTTTTTGGCCACGATTTCAGACGCGCTCAAGATTTGCGCTGCGCCTTCCAGTGGCAACAGCGCTCGCGCGTGGCCCATGTCGAGGTCGCCGGCCATCAGCATTTGCTGCACCGCGTCGGTCAAATTCAGCAGGCGCAACAAGTTGCTGGCGGCGCTGCGCGAACGGCCCACGGCCTGCGCGGCTTGCTCATGCGTCAGGCCAAATTCGTCGGTCAGGCGTTTCAGGCCCTGCGCTTCTTCCAGCGGGTTCAGGTTCTCGCGCTGGATGTTTTCGATCAGCGCCATCGCGGCGGCGGCTTCATCGGCCACGGCGCGCACCAGCACCGGCACCTCGGTCAAACCTGCCAATTTGGATGCGCGCACACGCCGCTCACCGGCAATGATCTCGTAGCGCCCCGATCCGGCACCACCCACCGGGCGCACCAGCACCGGCTGCATCACGCCTTGCGCTTTGATGCTTTCGGCCAGCTCGTAAAGCGAGCCTTCGTCCATGCGCGTGCGCGGCTGATATTTCCCAGCTTGCAGCTGAGACAGCTTCAGCGTGTGCGGCAAACCGTCGTCAACTGCCGTGGGTGTTTCAACAACTTTGGGGCCGAGCAATGCTTCACGGCCGCGGCCGCGGCCTTTGGGTTTTTTGGTGACCATGCCGAATTGTCGGCGATGAATTTGCGCTGTATGCGCTGTTTGCGCCGGCTTTAGCTGCTGCGCCGTGCCACCCAAAACGTGGCGCCATCTGCGCCGTAGCGCTCATCGTGCGGCGTGTTGCGCGGCAGCTCGAACCGCGCGCCGGCGCTGAGATGCTGGGTTTGCTGGTCGGCGCCGCTGCCCACCGTCAGCCACAGCTCGCCGCTGACCACCAAGGCCCGCGCGTCGAACGGGTGACTGTGGGTGGCTATCACTGTCAGCGGCTGCCATTCACGGACGATGACTTCGGTGTAGCCCTGGGCGTTCGCTGCGGACTCGAATTCTTGGAAGGTGGGTTGGCTCATGGATCACCGTGTCGGGTTAATTTGCAACCTAGATTCTGTACCGCGAAGAAAACGGCTCTCAATGCACCGCCTGCGCGCCCCAGAGCTGCTTCAAGCGCGCATCGCGCCCGCAACTGGTTCGGTAGTAGTTGTAGCGCACCGGGTTCTTTTTGTAATAGTCCTGGTGA
>JBBRGA010000108.1:0-11835 GCA_038241115.1 Burkholderiales bacterium
ACCGCCACGCCTTCCAGTTTCAACAGCGCGCGCTTTCGGTCCAGGCCGCCTGCGTAGCCGGTGAGCGAGCCGTCGCTGCCCATCACACGGTGACAGGGCACGATGACAGAAAGTGGGTTTTTGCCGATCGCTGCGCCGACAGCGCGCATGCCTTTGGGGGAGTTCACAGCGCGTGCAATGTCGCCGTAGCTTTGTGTTGTTCCGGTGTCGATTTTCAGCAGCGCGCGCCAAACGCTGCACTGAAAGACCGTGCCGTGCAGGTCGAGCGGCAGGTCGAAATCAAGGCGTTCGCCTTCAAAGTATTCGGTCAGTTGACCTGCCGCTTTCATCAGTAGCGCATCGAGAGGCTGCTGCGGCACGGCCAAGGCTCCGGGGTGGTCTTTTTGGCCCGCAAACCAGGCGCCGGCCAGTCCGTTGGCAGTGCGCGCCAACAGCAGCGCGCCGAGTGGCGTGACAAGTGTGATTTGTGCCGTGGCCAGGGTGTGAACTGATTTTGTGGCGGTGCTCATGTCGATTCCTTGCTTGAATTTGGAAGCACTGACTTTTCCAAGCTGTTCCACAAGTGCATCACCGCGTAGGAACGCCAGGGTTGCCAGCGCTGTGCAAGGGCATCGGCTTCGCGCTGGTTGGCGGTGTTGAACAACTGCTTCATGGCCTTCAGCAAGGCGACGTCATTGGGCAAAAAAATGTCGGGCCAGCTCAGTGTCCGCATGGCGATGTAGCTCGCCGTCCACGGGCCTATGCCTGGCAGTGCCACCAAGTGGGCAATCAAGGCGTCGGGCGTTTGGGGCGACGCGGTCAGGGGCCGCAACTCGGGCCAGGCTTTGGCCAGCGCCAGGATGGCTGCGGCGCGTGCGCGGATGATGCCCAACTCGGCGATGCGCTCTACCGGCACGGCCGCCAAACTTTCGGGCGACGGAAAGGCGCGGTGGATGTCAGGCCACGGCGTGAGCACCGGTTCACCGAAGCGCTGCACAAAGCGGCTGGCCAAAGTGCGCGCACCGGCCACCGTGACCTGCTGGCCGAGCACGGCGCGCACGGCCAACTCAAAGCCGTCGATGCTGCCCGGCAAGCGCAGGCCCAACTCGCCGGGCAGGTCAGCGAGCACATCGTGCACGGCGTGCGGCGCGGCGTCCAGGTCCAACCAGCGGCGCGCGGCTGTTGCCACGGCCGCGCTGGCGCTGGCCCACTCGGACGAATAGCTCAGCAAAACGCGCCCCTTTTCGGGCACAAACTCGGCGGCGATCCATGCGGCGCTCTGCTTGGCGCCCCCGTCGACGGCTCCGGCTCGCACGCTGCGCCGGATCCGCAGCCCGTCCACCACTTCCACGCCGGGAATGGCGCGCTGCGCGAAGAACTTCATGAGTCGCAAGGCGTCGCAGGGCGCGCGGTAAGACAAGCTGATTTGCAGTCCGTACGGGGCGGTGCTGGCTTGCTTGGCAGCCTCTTTTTCAAGGTCGCCGCGCAATCTGCTGGGGCTCATTCGGTAGTTCTCGGCGAATGCAGCGTTGAAGCGGCGCAGGCTGCGAAAGCCGCTGGCGCTGGCCACCTGTGTGACGGGCAGGCTGGTGTCGGTGAGAAGTTGCTTGGCCAACAGCAAGCGCCGCGTCTGAAGGTATTGCACCGGGCTCACGCCGTGTTCGGTTTGGAAGATGCGGCGCAGGTGGCGGTCGCTGACGCCCAGCTTCGCAGCCACCTGATGCAGGCGCGGCGTGTCGCCACTGGCGGCTTGGGCGTCCAGCAGGTGCGCGGCTTGGCGCGCCAAGGTGCGCGAAGCGTCCATCACCGTCCATGGCAGATGGCTCTCGAAGTGCGCGTGCAACACGCCGGGTGCAATCTCAGGCCGGCACTTCAGGCAGGGTCTGAACCTGGCCGCTTCGGCTTGCGCATGGGTGCGGAAGAAGCGGCAGTTCTTCGACATGGGCGTGCGCACGCGGCAGATGGGGCGACAGTAAATGCCAGTCGAAGTGACACCCACAAACAGGCAGCCGTCAAAGCGTGCATCACGTGCCAGCAGCGCTTGGTAGGCGGCGGCGTGGTCGGTCAGGTCGGGCGTTTGCATGCCGCAATTATCTGGCGAGACGACGGCCTGACTCGCCGTTTTCGGACACGTTGCACGGCGCGTACTTGCTGGGTCATTTCAAGGCCGCCCAGCCGAAACCGGCTCTCTACAATCCCGGCACTCTCACGCATACAACCAAGAAAGCCGCCCTCATGAAAGTCATCGCATCCAACTTCAAGGCCTACGACATTCGAGGCATCGTGGGCACCACGATTGACGAAGTTTTTGCGGAGCACCTGGGGCGTGCGTTTGGCTCTGAGGCCGTCAAGGCCGGTGAGCGGGCCGTGGCGGTGGGCCGCGACGGCCGCATGTCTGGCCCGAGTTTGGTGGCCGCACTGATGCGCGGTCTGGCATCCACTGGTCTGGACGTGGTGGACCTCGGCGCGGTGACCACGCCCATGCTTTATTACGTGGCCGCCACGCGCGGCCGGCGCGGTTGCAAGAGCGGCATCATGGTCACTGGCAGCCACAACCCCAAGGACTACAACGGCTTCAAGATGGTGTTGGCCGGTGCGGCCATTTACGGCGACGCCATTCAAGCGCTGCGCATCCGCATGGAGGCCGAAAATTATGTAAAAGCCAAGGGCCGCTGCGCCCCGATGAACGTGGTGCCCGAGTACAGCGCACGCATCACCAGTGACTGCAAATTGAAGCGCCCCATGAAGATCGTGGTCGATTCTGGCAACGGCATACCTGGCGCTTCGGCACCGGGAATATTGCGAGCCTTGGGCTGCGAGGTGACCGAGCTTTATTCCGAAGTCGACGGCAACTTTCCCAATCACCACCCCGACCCCAGCAAGCCTGAGAACCTGGCCGATCTGATTCGCGCCGTGAAGAATTCAGACGCCGAAATTGGCTTGGCATTCGACGGTGACGGCGACCGCTTGGGCGTGGTCACCAAAGACGGTCAGATCATCTACCCCGACCGCCAGTTGATGCTGTTTGCCGCAGATGTCCTCAAGCGCAACCCTGGCGCCACGGTGATTTACGACGTCAAGTGCACGCAGCGTCTGGCGCCTGTCATACGCAAAGCGGGTGGCAAGCCGCTGATGTGGAAAACCGGCCACTCGCTGGTCAAAGCCAAGATGAAGCAAGTGAGATCGCCCATTGCCGGTGAGATGAGTGGCCATATTTTCTTTGGCGAACGTTGGTACAGCTTCGACGATGCGACCTACACCGCCGCGCGCTTGCTGGAAATTTTGAGCCGCTCCAAAGACCCGAGCAAAGTGCTGAATGCCTTGCCCACAAGCTTCAGCACCCCCGAGCTGAATGTGCCGTGTGCCGAAGGCGAGGCCAAAGAGTTGGTGACCCAACTGCTGGCCACTGCCAAGTTTCCGGGCGCATTGGAAATCATCACCATCGACGGCCTGCGTGCCGAGTACAAAGACGGCTTCGGTCTGATGAGGTCCAGCAACACCACGCCGGTGCTGGTGATGCGCTTTGAAGGTCACACCCAGGCCGCGCTGCAGCGCATCGAGCGCGACTTCATGGCCGCGCTGCGGGCGGTGAAACCCGACGCAAAAATCGCGCTGGCCGCGCATTGAGTTTGCCGCTGCCTCGACCGCCCACGCCCAACGCCTCTGCGCCAGCGCGCATTCTTCTTGTCAAGCTGTCGTCGTTGGGTGATGTGGTCCATGCCATGCCGGTGGTTCACGACATCCTGCGGGCGCATCCGGGGGCATTGATTGATTGGGTGGTCGAGCCGGCGTTTGCGCCCTTGGTCAGGCGCGTGCACGGCATCCACACCGTCATTGAATGTGCGCTGCGCCGTTGGACGAAGGCGTGGTGGACCAGCCAGGTGCGCGCCGAATGGCGAGCCTTTCGGCGGCAGCTCGGCGCGGTCAAGTACGACGCCGTGATCGACCTGCAAGGCCTGACCAAATCGGCGGTGGTGGCGCGACTGGCTCATGGTGTGAGCTACGGGTTGGCGCACGCCACCGATGGCTCCAGTTTTGAAGCCCCAGCGCGCTGGTTGATTGACAAACCGGTCAGCATGCCGTCGCGCGTTCACGCCGTAGACCGCGCGCGCCAACTGGTGGCTGCGGCGCTGACTTTCGAGCTGCAAGGTCCAGCGCGATACGGCTTGACGCCGGTTGCCCAACGGCCTGACAGCGCCCCCCCACAGCCGTTGATGGTGTTCGTTCACGGCACTTCGCGTGACGACAAGTTGTGGCCTGAAGACCACTGGATCGCCCTGGGTCAACGCTTGGCTGCGCAAGGTTGGCGAATCGCTCTGCCACGCAGCGGCGAGCTTGAGCTGGCGCGCGCCAACCGCATTGCGTCAGCGATCGGCGCACAGGCCGAGGTGTGGCCGTCGATGGATCTGGACGCCCTGACAGAGCGCATGCGCAGCACGCAGGCGGTCATCGGCGTCGACAGCGGCTTGAGTCACATCGCCGTGGCATTGGACTTGCCCCATGTGCAGATCTATAACTTTCCCACCGCTTGGCGCACCGGCCCGCAGCCGTCGCTTGGGGCAGCGCATCAGGTGTCGCTGAACGCCACACCTGCGCCGACCCTGGATGCGGTCTGGACGGCTTGGCAGCGGATCGCTCCTCAGCCTTTAATCAGCGCGTCGACCAGCGACCATTGACCTTGATGGCCAGGAAGCGGGCGCTCAGGTTTTATTCGTTGCTGCTTTGGCTGCTGACCCCGGCCTATTTGCTGCGTTTGTGGTGGCGCGGCCGCGCCGAGCCGCTTTACCGATTCGGGCTGCGCGAGCGTTTGGGTTTTTATCCGAAGCCCAGATCTTCAGCCAAGCCGGCTGCCGGTGCGGTTTGGGTGCACGCGGTGTCGTTGGGTGAGACGCTGGCCGCAGCCGCGCTGATTTCTGCGCTGCGACTCGAGCGTCCTGGCATGCGCTTGCTGCTCACGCACAGCACCGCCACCGGCTTTGCGGCGGGCCGCAAATTGCTGTCGGAAGGGGACTCACAGACTTGGTTGCCGTTCGACACGCCGCAGGCCGTGATGCGATTTTTAAATCGCTGGCAACCCGCAGTGGGGGTGTTGATGGAGACCGAAATTTGGCCCAACCTCATGCACGCGGCCGCTTCAAAAAAGCTGCCCATGGTGCTGGCCAATGCCCGCCTGAGTGAACGAAGTTTGCGCAAAGCCCTGCGTTTGAGTTCACTCATGCAACCGGCGGTGGCCGGGTTGCGCCTCGCGCTGGCGCAAACCGAGGCCGACGCGGCGCGCCTTCGCCAAGCCGGCGCACCGGCTGCGCAGGTGTGCGGCAATTTGAAGTTTGACGTCACGCCCAACCCGGCGCTTTTGGCGCAGGGGCTGGCGTGGCGAGCGGCATTGAGGCGGCCTGTGCTGTTAGCGGCCGTGACGCGTGAGGGTGAAGAGGCGCAGCTGTTGTCGGCGTGGGCAACCTGGCGGGCGGATGCTGAAAAAGCCGAAAGAAAAGTCGCCGAAAAAGTGGCCGAAAAAGTCGCTGAACTGCCTTTGTTGCTGATCGTGCCGCGTCATCCTCAGCGTTTTGACGAGGTGGCAGCGTTGGTCGCGGGCAGAGGTCTGCGCTTGGCCCGCCGCAGCGCATGGCAAACGATGCCCAGCGCCGATGCGCTGAACGCCGACGTGTGGCTGGGCGACTCGATGGGCGAAATGCCGCTTTACTACGCGTTGGCCGACGCGGCCTTGCTCGGCGGCAGCTTCGCACCTTTGGGCGGTCAAAACTTGATCGAAGCGGCTGCGTGTGCGTGTCCGGTGGTGATGGGCCCGCACACCTTCAACTTTGCGCAAGCCGCCGAACTGGCCGAAGCCGCCGGCGCGGCCGTCAGGGTGCCCGATATGCAAGCCGGTGTTCAAGCGGCGCTGGCGCTGATTCGGTCAGACCACGAACCAGACCAGGGATCAGGCCAGCGCGCTAACGCAGCGAAGTCTGCGTCAGGTTCGGCAGCGGAGCCAGCGTCAGGTTCGGCAGCGGAGCCAGCGTCAGGTTCGGCAGCGAAGTCTGCACTGGCTTTCGCGGCACAGCACCGAGGAGCCGCTCAGCGCATGGCGCATGAAATTGCGGCGCTGTTGACCGCGCCGCGCTGAGCGCTGGGAGTGCGTCGTTGGCGCTGTTCTGGCCACACGTGCAAAGGGCGCATCCGTTCAAGCCGAGCCGGGCCGATCTGAAGCGTCAACGCTCGCGTAGCATCGCCGTTTTCCTCAGTCAACCGCGATGACCTTCTCCTCTTCTCTACCCACTGTGATCGTTACCGGCGCCTCTTCGGGAGTGGGCCTTTATGCCGCGCAGGCGCTGGCCCGGCGCGGCTGGTTTGTTGTGATGGCCTGCCGTGATCCGGCCAAGGCAGCGCGCGCTGCACAGGGCCTGGGCATCGCCCCTGCCAGCCACCAGGTGATGACGATCGACCTGGGGGTGCAGGCCAGCGTGCGCGACTTCGTGGCCGCCTTCCGCGCCAGCGGTCGGCCCTTGAACGCGCTGGTCAACAACGCCGCCGTCTACCTGCCCAGACTGAAGGAGCCGCAGCGCTCGCCGGAGGGTTACGAAATCAGCGTGGCAACCAACCACTTCGGCCACTTCCTGCTGAGTCTGCTGCTGCTGCCCGAGTTGCAGAAATCGCGCGCCGCTGGCTCAGATGCTGCGCCGCGCCTGGTGACGCTGGGCACGGTGACCGCCAACTCCGAAGAATTCGGCGGCAGAGTGCCCATTCCCGCACCTGCTGACTTGGGCGAGCTGCAGGGACTGGCCGCTGGTTTCAAGGCGCCGGTGGCAATGATCGACGGCAAGCCCTTCAAGCCGGGCAAGGCCTACAAAGACAGCAAGCTGTGCAACATGATCGTCAGCCGCGAACTGCACCGCCGCTACCACGACAGCACCGGCGTCGTCTTCAACACCCTGTACCCCGGCTGCGTGGCCGACTCGGCGTTGTTCCGCGACACACCCAAGGCTTTCCAGACCATCTTCCCCTGGTTCCAGAAAAACATCACCAAGGGATACGTGACGCAGGATTTGGCCGGCGATCGCGTGGCCCAAGTGGTTGCCGATCCCGGTTTTGCGAAATCGGGCGTGCACTGGAGCTGGGGCAACCGGCAGCGAGAAGGGCGAGAACCGTTTGCGCAGCCGCTGTCAGCCAAGGCCACCGACCACGACCGCGCGAGTCGGCTGTGGGATTACAGCGAGCAAATGGTCGGATTGAAGGCAGGCTCAGCCCGGTAATCCGGCGCCTTGGCCGGTCGCCGGGTCGCCAGGGAGGCCGACGAAGCTAAAGAGGCCAACGAAGCTAAGGACGCTCGGGCGCTTCAAGTGCGGCCAAGCCAGACGAGTCGACACGCGCGTGCTTGAGCGTTCGCTTGGTGGCGCCCAAGCGGGTCTGGGTTTTTGTTTCGACCGTGTTGTCGCGGACGTCCAGGGGCTTCACGGTGCCACCGGTGCGTACTGCTTTGACAACGGCCAGCGTGACGCTGAGGCTGCGGGCCGCGTCGTCCACCGTGATCTTGGGCGGGCTGCGTCCTTCGATCACGTCGCAAAAGTGATCGAGCTGTTTGGCCAACGGGTCGATGGCCGCAGCGCTGAGTGTGTCAAGGCGCATGGCCTCGTTGTAGGTGCTTTCGCCCCGCACTTGCCAACGCCGCAGCGTCGGGATGGCGATGGAGCCCAAGGTGCCCGCCACAAAACAGCTGTCCTGGTCGGCGTAGCGCGCGTAGGCCGGATCGTCGCCGCTGGTTTGCTCCCAACTGCGCGGAGCGGCGGCGGCGTCGGACAAGATCAGGCTGCCCAAGCTGCCGTTCTCGAACCGAAGCGTGATGGCGGCGCTGTCTTCCACCTCGAAGCCGCGAACGGAGTTGGATGCCATCGCCTGCACCGCCACGATTTCGCCGCAGGACGGGCCGCACAGAAAACGGATGTTGTCGATCTCGTGGATGAGATTGATGAGCAAGGGCCCGCCGGCAAGGTGTTTGCGCCAGAGTCCTTCGCTGAATTCGCTGTCTGGTTTGCAAAACAAAGTGCTGCTGTTGACGCTGACGATGCGCCCAAGTTCACCGCTCGCAATCACCCGCTGCGCCTCGATCAACGCTGCGTTGTGACGGCGGTGATGGCCCACCAAAACCGGCACCGCCCTGAACTGCAAAGCCGCGCGCAGTGCCACCACGTCGTCAAACCGCTGGGCCAGAGGCTTCTCGATCAGAGCAGGTGTGAAGTGTTGCAAGCACTCGAATGCTCCCTGCACATGCAGGTGGTCAGGCGTGGCCAAAATCACACCGTGCGGCTTGAGCCCCGACATGGCGAAGAAGTCGGCCAGCGAGTCAAACAGCGGAACACCGTGGGCCATCGCGACGGCCTTCGCCTGCGGTGCAGGGTCGACCAACGCGCACAGCTGCGCGCGCGAATTTTGCTGAATCAGCGCGATGTGACGTCGCCCTGCCAGCCCCACACCGGCCACCACAATTTTCAACATTGTTTGCTTTGCTTTCTGTTCAAACTCGGTTCAAAAATTGGTTGAGCTTGCCGCATTCGTAGCCTCATTTGTCATCTCATTTGTCGCAAACCCGAAACGCGCTGCGCGCCATCAAAACGCCTATGGCCGCGTTCGGTCAACGGGCTGGCAGCCCGATCGTCCGGCCCAGGACAGTCTGACGGCAGTGGGCGCTGCGCTGCCGACAACATTGACGCACAAGTCACATTTTGTTCCAACAGTGCCCGTCATTGTTGTTTTCGGCCAGTTTGTACGGCAGCTTGAATGCATCTTTCAGCCTCGTGAACGGGCGTGAGTTCAGGCGGCTGCTGCGCTTCGCAAGCAGCCACGGCTAACATGAAGAAACCGTTAAACGAAGGTGCCGATTCAGGGCGCCAAATCAGGAGCAGTGAGCATGGCCATGGACGTGGTGGATTTCGAAATCAAAGGCTCGGAGATGCAGTTCGTCGAGATCGAGCTTGATCCCGGCGAGGCGGCAGTCGGCGAGGCCGGCAGCATGATGTACATGGACGCGGGCATCGCGATGGACACCGTTTTCGGCGATGGCTCGGCCAATCAAGGCGGCGGGTTCTTGGGCAAACTCATGGGCGCTGGCAAGCGTCTGATCACCGGTGAATCCTTGTTCACCACGGTCTACAGCAACCAAGCCAACACCAAGCTCAAAGTGGCCTTCGCCGCGCCTTACCCCGGCAAAATTTTGCCGATGGATTTGCGCCAGTTGGGCGGCATGCTCATTTGCCAGAAAGATGCCTTCTTGTGCGCCGCCAAAGGCGTGTCGCTGGGCATTTACTTCCAGCAAAAAATGTCGGTGGGCTTCTTCGGAGGCGAGGGCTTTGTGATGCAAAAGCTCGAGGGCGACGGCTTGGCGTTTGTGCATGCGGGTGGCACGGTGCTGAAGCGGGAGTTGCGTGCTGGACAAACGCTGTTGATCGACACCGGCTGCGTCGTGGCCTTCACGCCGTCGGTGCAGTTTGAAATTCAGTACGTGGGCAAAGTCAAAACCGCGTTGTTCGGCGGCGAAGGTTTGTTCTTTGCCAAAGTCACCGGGCCGGGCACGGTATGGCTGCAAAGCCTGCCGTTCTCGCGCCTGGCGTCGCGTGTGTTTGCGGCGGCTCCGCAGCGCGGTGGTTCCAAGGAGGAGGGCAGTTTGCTGGGTGGTTTCGCAGGCGGCGGGTTGTTGGGCGGCATCTTGGGCGGCGACAACGAAGACTGATATGAAATTGCTGCTCGATTCTTTCTGGCGCGCCGCTGCTTATTGCTTGCATCCGAAGGTCATTGCGCTGTCGCTGTTGCCCTTGCTGGTGATGGTGCTTCTGGCCTTGGGTCTGGGCTACTTTTTGTGGGTGCCCGCGGTGGATGCGGTGCGCGACTTCTTGGCGTCTTACGAAATCGTCGCGAGCCTGATGGCTTGGCTCGACAAAATGGGCTTCAGCAGTTTGAAGCTGGTGCTGGCGCCCATGCTGGTGGTGTTCGCCGTGACACCGATCATCGTGGTGCTGGCCTTGATGGCGGTTGCAATTTTGATGACGCCGTCGATGTTGAGCCTGGTGCGCGACCGCCGGTTTCCTGAGCTCGAACGCAAGCACGGTGGCTCAGGACTCGGTTCTGTGTTTTTGGGAAGCTGGACCATCTTGGTGGCGCTGCTGGTGATGGTGGTGTCCATTCCGTTTTGGCTGATTCCGCCGCTGGTGCTCATATTGCCGCCGCTTATTTGGGGCTGGCTCACCTACAAAGTCATGGTCTACGACGTGCTGTCCGAGCACGCCAGCAAAGACGAGCGCCGCGAGCTCATCCGCCTGCACAAAGGGCAGCTGCTGGGCATGGGCGTCATCACCGGCTACTTGGGCGCCGCGCCGTCTTTGGTATGGGCGTCGGGCGCCATGTTCATTGCCATGGCGCCAGTTTTGGTGCCGTTGGCCATCTGGATTTACACGCTGGTTTTCGCCTTTTCAGCGCTTTGGTTTTCGCACTACGCGTTGTCTGCGCTGCAAACTTTGCGCAGTGCGCAAGCGGCCGCGAGCAACATGCCGCAAGACAAGCCGCCATTCGCGACACCGAGTAATTTGGAGTTGCTGCCCCCGCTGCCGCCGGGCAGCCAGCGTCCGAGCTTGTTGCCACTTCCGCCTGTCTGACGGAGCCTTCGAGCGGCACGCACTGAGCCCGGGGGCTCTGGCACCACGCACCACGCACCAAACACTACTCAGCAATTCATGAACTTCGGTCTCATCATCATTGGCGACGAAATTTTGTCCGGCAAGCGGCAAGACAAACACCTGCATAAAGTCATCTCGCTGCTGGCCGAGCGAGGGCTCTCGCTGAGCTGGGTTCGCTACGTCGGCGACGAGCCAGACCGCATCACCGCCGATTTGAAGCACGCCTTCAGCACCGGCGATGTGGTGTTTTCGTGCGGTGGCATCGGTGCCACGCCTGACGATCACACCCGCCAGTGCGCTGCGCGCGCGCTGGGGGTTGATTTGGCACTGCACCCCAGCGCGCGCGACCTCATCTTTGAGCGCATTCGTGACACCGCTGCGGAGCAAGGCAAGCCCTACGAACCCGAGCGCGCCGACAACCAGCACCGTCTGAACATGGCGGTGTTTCCAGTGGGCGCGGCCATCATTCCCAACCCTTTCAACAAAATCGCCGGGTTTTCTCTGGCGTCAACGCAAGCGGGCGAGGGCGGCGTCTACTTTGTTCCCGGCTTCCCCGTCATGGCATGGCCGATGGTGGCTTGGGTGCTGGACCACCACTACCCACACTTGAGGCGGGAGCTCACAAATTCTGAGAAGTCAGTCATCGTTTTTGGCGCCATGGAGGCCGCGTTGACACCCCTGATGGAAACCATTGAAGCAAATTTCACCGATGTGAAGGTATTCAGCCTGCCCAGCGTGGATCACCCGCAGTGGGGCAAACACATCGAGCTGGGCGTGAAGGGCGCGGGTGAGTCACTGGGCTTGGCTTTTGAAGCACTGCTGCAGGGCCTGCGCGAACACGGTGCGGAGTTGGGCCCTGAATTGGTGCGTTGAGTCACTCGTCTGTGCCCCGCTGCACGCCTCTGTATTGCACCAATATAGTGCGATTGACGCGCGCTTTGCAAGCGACGCGACGCGGATACCGTTGGGGCGTAGGCACGCTTTCTGCTACATTCTCGTGCGCATTTTTGAGGTGTTTCCCGAGGTTTTCTGGGGCTTCAAGTTGCCAAAAAAAACACGGAAAAAAATTTCCCACCCCACGCGTTCCTTAGGAGATATTGATGACCAAGACTGTTGCTGACGTCATGAAGATGGTGAAAGAAAACGAAATCAAGTTTGTTGATTTCCGTTTCACTGACACCCGCGGCAAAGAGCA